>JAFGXH010000011.1 GCA_016936735.1 bacterium | reverse complement strand
CACATATAATAATTTTCTATTACACTTTTTTGTTTTTATGAATAATGAAAAACAAAAAAACTCTATTTTTTTATTTTGCAATAAGTAAATGCTAATTTTTTACTATATTTAGTATCTAAAAGCTATTTTATTATTCTAAAAAAACAACTTCAAAAAAATATGAAAAAATAGACTATAACTAAATTTAGCTAACAACAAAGCAGAAAAATCTTTTATTTTTTGTAGAATTATACAGATTATTTAACAATAGATGGAATTATCTCTAAACCACCCATATATGGACGAAGAACCTCTGGAACAATAATTGAACCATCCTCTTGTTGATAGTTTTCAAAAATAGCAACAACAGTTCTACCAACAGCTAATCCAGAACCATTAATTGTATGAGCTAAACTATTTTTTTTCTCAGATTCAGATTTATATCTAATTTTTGCTCTTCTTGCCTGAAAATCAAGAAAATTAGAGACAGAGGATATCTCTCTATAGTTATCTTGACCTGGTAACCATACCTCAATATCAAAACATTTTGAAGCAGAAAATCCAAGATCAGCACCACATAACTCAACAACACGATAGTGTAAATTAAGTTTTTGTAAAATTCTCTCTGCATCCTCTAATAGTTTTTTATGCTCTAAATCAGAAGTTTCAGGAGTTGTTATTTTTACTAACTCAACTTTATTGAATTGATGTTGTCTTATTAATCCTCTTGTATCTCTTCCTGCACTTCCAGCCTCTTTTCTAAAACATGCAGTATATGCAGCATATTTTATCGGTAATTCAGACTCAGGAATAATCTCATCAGCAAATAGATTGGTTACAGGAACCTCTGCTGTTGGAACAAGAAAATAGTCTGTTCCCTCAATTTTAAAAGCATCCTCCTCAAATTTAGGAAGCTGTCCTGTTCCTGTCATTGATGTTCTATTTACTAAAAATGGAGGAAAAATCTCTGTATATCCAGCCTCTCCATGTGTATCTAACATCAAATTAATAAGAGCTCTCTCCATTTTTGCAGCATAACTTTTCATAACAGTAAATTTAGTTCCTGTTATTTTTGAGCCTCTTTCAAAATCCATATAATCTGTATCTCCTAAATCCCAATGATTTTTAGGAGTAAAATTAAAACTTGGTTTAACTCCCCAAGTTTTTATAATAACATTATCCTCCTCTGAAGCACCAACTGGAACACTCTCTTGAGGAAGGTTTGGAATATATAATATAAGTTTATCAAGAGACTCTAAAACCTCAGCTAATCTTGTTTTTGCTTTTTTAGATTGTTCTGAAATCTCTTTTAATTCATCTCTTTTTTTTGCAAACTCTTCAGATTTCTTATCTAAATTAGCCATCTCATTCTGACTTTTATTTAAAAGTTGCTGATTTGTTTCATAGGTATATAAAAGCTCTAAACGCTCATTTGCAAGCTTTTTTATCTCTGTTAAATCAATCTGTTTTCCTCTTAGTTTTAATCTCTCTTCAACTAAATCCATGTTTTCACATACAAAACGTACATCTAACATAAAAACTCCTATTTTAAAATAAAAGAGGGTCTATAAGGTAGAACCAAATAAACCCTCTAAAAATATAGTATTGTTTTTAGAAACTCAATAAAACCAAACATTAATTTATACTATTAATTATGTTTAATTTTATATATGAATAAAACAGTTAAACTATTTACTCATCGAGTCTAAGAACTCTTGATTTGTTTTAGTTTTTTTCAATTTATTGAGTAAAAACTCCATTGAATCAACTGGTGTGAGTGGATGGAAAAGTTGACGAAGAATCCAAACTCTGTTAAGAACATCAACAGGTTGAAGAAGCTCCTCTTTTCTTGTTGCAGAACGATTAATATCCAATGCAGGGAAAATACGTTTTTCCATAAGACGACGATCTAATTGAAGCTCACAGTTTCCTGTTCCTTTAAACTCTTCAAAAATAACCTCATCCATACGTGAACCTGTATCAATAAGTGCAGTTGCAATAATTGTAAGGCTTCCACCATTCTCAATATTTCTAGCAGCACCAAAAAAACGTTTTGGTTTATGAAGAGCATTAGAGTCAACCCCCCCTGATAGAATTTTTCCTGATGGTGGGATAACTGTGTTATATGCTCTTGCAAGACGTGTGATAGAGTCAAGAAGAATAACAACATCATATCCATGTTCAACAAGACGTTTTGATTTTTCAATAACCATCTCAGCAACCTGTACGTGGCGTGTTGCTGGCTCATCAAAAGTTGAAGAGATAACTTCACCTTTAACAGAGCGTTGCATATCTGTAACCTCTTCTGGACGTTCATCAATAAGAAGAACAATTAGACGAACCTCTGGATGGTTTGTTGTAATTGCATGTGCAACATCTTGAAGTAAAACTGTTTTACCAGTTCTTGGAGGAGCAACGATAAGAGCACGTTGTCCTTTTCCAATTGGTGTTAACATATCAATAATACGTGTTGACATGTTAGTTGGATCATACTCTAATTTTAATTTTTCAGAAGGATAAAGAGGAATTAAATTATCAAAAACAATTTTCTCTTTACAACTTTCTGGAGATTGATCATTTATTTTCTCTATTTTTAGAAGAGCAAAATATCTTTCTCCCTCTTGTGGAGGACGAATTTGACCATAAAGTGTATCACCTGTTTTTAAATAGAATTTACGAATTTGAGATGGAGATACATAGATATCATCTGGACCTGGAAGGTAGTTATACTCTGAATTTCTTAAAAAACCAAACCCATCTGGTAAAATTTCAAGAACTCCTTCAGCAAACACTTCACACTCTTCACCCTCTGTGTATTTTTGTAAGAAGTAAGCTATTAACTCCTGTTTCCTAAGACTTGGCATAGGTTCAATGTTGTTCTGTTTGCATAAATCATTCAACTGATTAACTGAGTAGCTTTTAACTGCTTTTAACTCGAGACGTTGATTTTTGGATTTTTTCTTTTCTACCATTTAAAAAACTCCTGAAATGGTTGATAAAATAGTTATGATTGGATAATTCATCTGATGACTTAACCTGCTGTTAAATTATTTAAAAAAAAGACAGGCAATAAACCATTGGAAGTATAATAAAAAAAGCTCTTTATGTCAAGCACAAAATTTTTCACTAAAATTTGATAGCATTTAATGTGATAAATTAGATAATTTTGATTTAAATAAATAGCTATTTTGTTAACAATATATATTTAAAATAGTACTATTAAGTATAGGAAAGGGAAAAATATAATACAAAAAAAGATAAATCATTTTTAAATTAACAAAAATATTTTTAATAAATAATATAAATTTCTTAATCTATAAACACAAAAAATAAAGTATTATTTATCTCTTACTATCAAGATATGAGGTTAAAGAGGATATTAGTTTTTTATTACTCTCTTTTGATAACATGGTTTGTAAAAATGGAATATTACCTTCATTATCAAAATGAACAAGAATCTCAATCACTAACTCTCTTACAATAACTTTTTTTGAAGTTGAAAACTGCATGATATCCTTCTCTGATTTATCAATAGTTTTCATTATTCTAGCAACAGTCTCTATAAACCAGCCTCTTTCAGCTTTTGGAATACTATTTAATATAAGAGAGTATGTTCTTTCTGGCTCAATTGAGTATAAATAGTCTAATCTTTTTTCAATTGTAGAGTCATTTGTTGAGTTTTCAAGAGTTTTAAATACCATATCTAAATCTCTTTTACACAACTCTTCAAACTGTTCATCACTATAAAAATGAACAATGTGATCAAAAACATCACTTAACTCTATTTTATATAACTCCATAATATCCCTATTATATGGAACTGTTGCAGTTATATCATCAATAAGATTCTCCATTGTTGCAGTATCACAGAGTTTCTTTGTTAATGCAATAGTATTTATAAAAAATGGGATATTTTTAAGTTCAGAGTGATATATTTTTTTCACAATATCCCTAAAAAGCAAATAGTCCCAATTTTTAACCTTTTTAATCATTTTTTCAAAATTTTTACTCTCTTTTCCCTCATTTAAATACAACTCAATATCACTCATAAAAGAGATATCAAGCTTCTCTTTTACCAATGTTTGATAAAAAAATGATTTTATCAACTCTGCATTATCCTCCCAATTTTTAAAAGCAGTTATATATTGAATATAGTAATCATTTTTTTCAGTTATAAATCTCCTATCTGGAACGTTTGCAATATTATGAGTTATAATTTTTATAACACCTTTTGAATATTTTTCATTATTCTGCTCTAGTAGATATTTAAAAAAATAATCTGATTTTTGAGGATTAATTTTATCTAAAACAGAGGTTGATTCATCAAATAAAGAGTCTGAATATTTTTCAATAATATAATCAAAAACATTTTTAGGAAATTTTGGTAAAAACTCAATAGTTATCTCTTTATCTTTAATATCTTGATTAAAAAAATAGTTAAACAACCAAGAGTCATAAGAGCTTATTGATGCTCCAATCTCTGCTGGATTCTCACCAAAAGAGACTAATAGATCAATCATCTTAAAAAAATAATCCTCTTTTCTCTCAATTCCATAAATAAAAACTTGATGTTTCATTGTATTATAGGAGAGATATAACAATCGTTGAAACTCTTTTGATTCAAATCCAAACATCTGTTGATCAAGATTTAATAGATCTTTTGATGAAAGCTGTGTATATTCAGAGAGATTTGGTGTGTCTGTTTTTAATAACACATAATCAATATTATCTTTAGATACTCTTGGAAAATACTCTTTTTCAAATTCTGGTTGAAACATAAAACCTCCAAAAAAATTAAAAATTAATTACAAAAAAATGTTTTTAAATTTTAAGAATAAAAAAAAATAAAAGAGCTTTATGAATAATCATAAAAAGTTGT
>JAFGXH010000103.1 GCA_016936735.1 bacterium | reverse complement strand
TCAGCAGAATTTAAATTTTAGATAAAAAACTATTTGTCTTTTTTCCCCTCACCCCCTAGCCCCCTCTTACTCACACCCTAAAAATGCAAAGCATTTTTAAGGAACCCGCTACTACGTGGAGAGGGGGAATTTAGTCTTTTTATATTTTAAAAATTAAATAAAATTAAAAATTATTTTTCTTTTTCATCTTTTTAGTAAATAAAATTAGGATTTTACTTACTTTGGGGTTCTTTTCAAATTTAAAAAAAATAACTAAAACCGGTTTCCGCTGAATAGTCACATATTATCATATTTTATATAAAAAAACAATTAATTAAAATAGTAGTATCATACATGAATATTGTGAAAGGTGATTGAGTTTATCAAAATCTAAGCCTCAGAAAATCAAACTATAAATTAAAACTAAATATTTAAGCTTCGGAGAATCAAACTATAGCTTAAAACTAAATATTTAAACTCATTCTAAAAAAAACATTCTTTAAAACTAAATATTTAAGCTTCGGAAAATCAAACTATAGCTTAAAACTAAATATTTAAGCTCATTCTGGAAGAAATATTCTTTAAAACTAAATATCTAAACTCATTCTGAGAAAAATATTCTTTAAAACTAAATATCTAAACTCATTCTGAGAAAAATATTCTTTAAATTTAATGAACAGTGGGTTTTAACCCGCTGAATGGATAATATATTTTTTGTTTGTTAAAAAGAAAAATATCGCTTTGAATTAAGTTTTTATTTCTACTCGAAAAATCTACACCCAACAAAAAAAGTTTATTATGATTCTCTCTAGCCTCTTATAACTATTATTTTGAATCTAAACTCTCTCTAACTTTTAGCTTCATCTCCTCTATTGAGAATGGTTTTTGAATAAAATTTATCTCACCATCATAAAAATTTTTTATTGATATAACATTTGCAGTATATCCAGACATAAAAAGTATTTTTATATTTGGGTAAATCTCCAAAATCTTTTTAGATAACTCATAACCATTCATATCTGGCATAATAACATCCGTTATTAATAGATCTATTTTTTTATTATTACTATTAGAGTTACTATTTGCAATACTTAAAGCCTCTATTGGATTTGATGATGATAAAACATTATAACCAGAGTGTTTAAGCATCATTGTTGTTAATTTTAAAATTGATGGCTCATCCTCAACTAATAAAATAGTCTCATTTCCATTTTTAGTGACTACTTTTTCCTCAAAATCACTAAAAATATTACTACTTTTTGTATAGAATGGGAGATAAATAGAGAATATTGTTCCCCTATTTAATTCACTTTTAATATCAATAAAACCACTGTTTTGCTTTACAATTCCATAAATTGTTGCAAGCCCTAAACCTGTTCCTTTTCCTATCTCTTTTGTTGTAAAAAAGGGTTCAAAAACTCTGGATAAAGTCTCTTTATCCATCCCTTTTCCATTATCACTTACAGATAGTTTTACATACTCTCCACTTTTATAATTTTTATAACCAATATCACTTGAATCATCTAATGATACAACTTCAGTTTCAATAGATATTACACCTTTTTCAGAGATAGCATCTTTTGAATTAATAATAAGATTAGCAATTATTTGATCTATATGAGTAGGATCCATCTCAACAATAATCACTTTAGTTTTTGGATTCCATATTAACTCAATATTTTCACCAATTAATCTACATAACATATTATACATATTTGATATTGCGGAGTTTAAATCAAACGATTTTGGATTAACACCCTGTTTTCTTGCAAAAGCTAAAAGCTGTTTAGTAAGCTCTGCTGAACGATTTGCAGCACTACTAATCTCTTGTAAATTTGCTAACAATAATTCATTACCCTCTGCTAATTTCATAGATAACTCTGTAAAACCAATTATTGCACCAAGCATATTATTAAAATCATGTGCAACCCCACCAGCTAATCGACCAATAGAGTCCATCTTTTGGGACTGTTGAAGCTGTTGAGATAATCTCTGTTGCTCTTTTTCTGCCTGTTTTCTTTCGGTTATATCTCTTACCCACTCAACAAAAAACTCAATCTCTCCTGTTTTATCAAAAATTGGTATAACTCTTAGTTCAACCCAATCTCCATCAATAGTCTCTATCTCATTCTCAAAAGCCTTTTTAGTTATAAAAATCTTTTTAGCTTGGCAATCAGAACAAACAGAGTTTAATCCTCTATAACAAGTATAACATTTACCACCAACTATTTGTTGCTTTATTTTAACATCTCCTTTTCCATTCCAATTACTATAAATAATATTGTAATCCTTATCTTGAACTGAAATTAAATCTGGAACAACTTTTAGGATTTTATTTAATCTCTCTTCACTCTCTTTAAGAGATGTTTCTGCTAATTTTGTTTCAGTTATATCTGAATGAGAACCTGCCATTCTATATGGTTTTCCAAACTGATCTCTTATAGCCTCCCCTTTTGCCTGAATCCATCGAAGAGAACCATTTTTATGAACCATTCTAAATTCAATAGAGTAACTATCAATCTCTCCATTTAAATAGTCTTTAACAAAATTTAAAACTCTATTTAAATCATTCTCAAAAATAAGAGAGTAGAAAGTATTTAATCTGTTTTCAAGTTCATTATCTTTATATCCTAAAATCTCTTTCCACCTTTTTGAAAAGAAAACCTCATTTGTTTTTAAATTCCAATCCCAAATTCCCTCATTTGTTCCATTAATAGCAAGTTCATATTGCTCTTTAACTGCCAAAAGTTGTTTTTCAATAATATTTTTCTCTTCAATTATTTTTTTCTGTTGAAGATTTTGATATGCTAAAGTTGATAATTGATTTGCAAGAGTATATAAAAGTTTTGCAATTTTTTTAAACTGCTTCTCACTCATTTTTGGAACATTATTAAATGCTTTTAGATAAAGCTCTTCATTGGCACCTATTTTTTTTGCATACTTTATTGCATTCTCCTCTGTTTGAGTTTTATCTCTAACTTGACCAATAAGCCAACTAGCAATATGAACACCATCAACAGTTATTGCAGCACCAGCATCCCAAAGTCCACCACTTTTACAAACTTTAACTGTTGCTCCATCTGGATTAAATGCACCTAACTCTTTATCAGAGTCATAACAATTTAAACAGCCAACCTCTGTTTTTCTAATAATTCCCATGCATAAATCTGTAAAATTACTTGGTTTTGTTATTGGAACTCCATTTGTATCTGTAATAATAGAGGCAACATTCATTGCATCTGAAAACTCATCCTGTATTTTTTGAATCTCATCTAACTCAAATAACTCTATTAACTTAATAGGGGTAAATTTTTTACTCATAAAATCCTAAAAAAATTT
>JAFGXH010000102.1 GCA_016936735.1 bacterium | reverse complement strand
ATGGATGGTTCTAACTCTCTTTCTGATGCACACAAAATTGCAACAGATATAGAGAATAGAGTGTTTGAAAAATTTGGAATAACTGCAACAATTCATATTGAACCAACAGATTTTAATCATAAATTAGATTAAAATATAAAAAATATTATAATTTAAAGCTAAATTCTAAATCAAAATACAGTTTTTTCACATATATAAAAAATTATGGATTATATGTTAAGGAGAATCCTAAAAATCTGTAGTTTGGATAGTTTCTCATTTGACCGAAAGGGTTTACTCCTTGATAAAATCTTATAAACATTCCTATTTTCTCCTGTTCTCCCTCTTTTGGAAAAAAATAGTATCCAAGATAAACATTAAAAGACCATTTCATACTCTCTTTAACATCTTTTACAATCCATCCACCCTCACCATCACTTCTAAACATTGGATATCCAAGTCTTACACGCCTTCTTGCCTCTATTGCAAAAACATTTACAGCTCTTTTCCCTGCTAAAAATCCCTCTCCTCTCTGAAATTGATAATCAAAATAGTACTCAAATCGATTATCACTATGCTCTATATCAACATCTCCCTGCATTTCACTCTCTTCATTTATTGAAAACCAGCCATAACCATTATCACTTATTCTATAGATTCCACCAATTTTAAAACTATGAAGATTTCCCTTTCTATCCTCTGGATCATTAATTGCCAATGAAAGCTCTGTATACTCATAAGATATATTTGCACGAATAACAGGAAGATTTACATCTGTTCTATGAATTATAATCTCATCTCCAAGATGTGTACATTCATGAAACATAGGAAACCAAGTAAGTGTCATATTTTTTATAAAACCTGTTTTAGAAAATCTTTTAATAAAACTTACCTTTGGAGTTCCAAAACGGTAATCAGTATCTAATAAAGGGGCTGTTTTTGACTCAAACATATCCTCTAAAATATGCATACTCATTGGTAAAGATATAGTAAATCCCCAACTATTATCAACTCCAAAATCCATTGCAAAAATTGGAATGTCAAAACCAACATCAACAATAACAACAGGTCGATCCATTGCTGTTGATTCATCATCCATATTATACTCATCATAGTTTCTATCATATCCAATTTCAGCTTTATTAAATTGCCCATGTATCTCTGAAATTAAAGGCTTTCCATATTTAGCCTTTTTAAAAACTGAATCCCCAAATCCCTCTGCCTGAATCAGAAATGTAACTAAAAAAAACAGTAAAATTAGTTTAAATAACTTTCTATTCATAAAAACCTCAAAATAGATCCTAATGATAACTATTCGGTATGTTTATTATAATTATTAATAAATTATTTTACAATTAAAAAATAAAATTATAGATATTTACCAAACAACTATTTATAAAAAAATTGACTATTATACCAATCATAGATAATTAAATAGCCAATTTTTGGTACTCAAAATCCTCTTTTGAATAACTCATTTTTAATTTCCATCAGTTCTTTATATCTTTTATCTTTCATTACATTCCTATTTCGAATCACTCTATTTCATTCTTTTTTATTATTTTTTTAACCTCTTTTAGGTTATATAAGATATCTAACTAATAATTTATTTTTTATTATTTTGATAAATTTATAATTATTTATTTTTAGCAATAGATTAAATTTGAAAACAACTCTATATTATGTTAGACTTCATCTCTCTTTTTAAAACTATTTATGTAATAATCAGGGTTTTAAAATAGAAGAGGATGGAAATTGTTTGTGTAATCTCAATAAAAATATTTTTATGGAATTTTATGATTATTTTAGGAATAGATCCTGGTTCACGTTTAATGGGATATGGTGTTATAGAAAAAGAGGGAACAAAATTAACATATCTTCATAGTGGAACAATTGATGTGAATGATAGAGTAATGAGTGAAAAACTTGAAGAGATATACTCCACAATATCAAAAGTTATTGAGGAGTATAAACCAGATTTGCTCTCAATTGAGAGTATCTTTTATGCAAAAAATGTTCAATCTACAATAAAACTGGCACATGCAAGAGCAATCCCTATACTTCTTGCACAGATTAATAAAATACCTGTTTATCAATTTACACCTCTTGAGGTAAAACAGAGTGTTGTTGGTTATGGAAGAGCTGAAAAATATCAAATTCAGGAGATGGTAAAAATTCTCCTCAAACTTGAAAAGAAAGTTCAAGCAGATGCCTCTGATGCTCTTGCTCTTGCAATAACCTGTTCAACAACAGCCTCTTTTGATAAAGAGAAACATAGAACTTGAGAATAATGGAGAGAGAGATGAGATTTTATAAATATCATGGAACAGGAAATGATTTTATTGTTATTGAGCTAAAAAATCAAAATGAGATACCATCAACAGACAATATCATAAATTGGTGTAAACCGCATTTTGGTGTTGGTGCTGATGGGGTTTTAGTTATTTTACCATCTGAAAAAGCAGATTATAAAATGAGGATATTTAATTCTGATGGTTCAGAGGCTCAAATGTGTGGAAATGGAATAAGATGTGTTGCATTCCATATTAAAAAATTTATGAATTTTGAGAATTCAGATATTTTTATTGAAACAAATATAGGAGAGCTTCTTTGTTCAACCAAAATAGTAACTGAAAATAGCAATAAAATCCTTGTTTCCGTAAAAATGGGAGAGGCTTTTTTTGAAGCTCCAGAACTATTTGTTGGAAACCATATAAATGACTCTATTGATGATTTAACATTTACATCAGTATCTGTTGGAAATCCACATATGATATTTTTCTTAAATGAGATTTCAACAAATATTGCAATCAATTTTGGTGAAAAATATGGTAAAAATAGAGTATATTTAGAGGGAACTAATGTTGAAACAGCAAAAATTATTGATGAAAAATCTTTGGAATTAATTGTATTTGAACGAGGATGTGGTCTCACAATGGCCTGTGGAACAGGTGCATGTGCAACTGTTGCTGCTGGGATAAAAAATGGTTATTTAAAATCCAATGAAACTGTAGAGGTAAAACTTCCTGGAGGTTCTCTATTTATTAATGTTAGTGATAATTTTAAAACTATAATAATGACAGGAGAGGCTGAATTTGTTTTCAAAGGAGAATTAAATTAGCCTGAATTATTGACAGTTTTTAAATTTTCTTATATAATTACTAATCTAATTATGAATTAGATTTAAATTTGTTATGAGGTGATTAATGAAAAAAACTCTATTTTCTATTCTATTTTTAATACTTTCAACAACTCTTTTAGGTGAAGGAGTTATTCTTGTTGCTGCAAGACAGAAAGTTGATGCCTATAACTCCACAGATGGAACATATTTAGGAAAATTTTTTAGTCTTAAAAGTGATGATGGGAATGAACTATTCACTCCTCAATCAATACTAAAAACATCAAATAATAAAATTTTAGTTGCTGGTTTTGGACAACCAGTTAATGGACAACACACTAGAATTGTTTCATTAAATATGGATGGAACTCTAGATAAAATATTTTTCTCTCAAACAATACCTACTGAACCATTAAATAAACCTGTTAAAATGGTTGAATTAGATGATAAATCAATTGTTGTTTTTGATAGTTCAAACTATAAAATTTTTAAATTTACTGAGAATGGAGAGTTAATTGGCGAACTTCTTTCAACTGATACCACAATAACAAAATCAAAAAGAAATGATATTATGATTTATAAAAATGACTCTATAGAAAGTTTAGTTGTTTTTAGTTCTGATCAAGCAAAAAAAATACTTGAATATGATTTAACAACAGGAAACCTATTAAATGATTTAACTCCAACAGGAAATACTCTTAAAAATCCAGCCTATGTTTCAAGAATGGCTGATGGAAACTATATGATTGTTGATATATCCTATAATCCTAAAAAGATTTTTATGTTTGATAAAGATTTTTTCTATCAAAAACCCTTAATAGAGAGTGGGATTATGAAAGCTGGAAACTCTGTTGAAAATGGTTCTGGTGTTGGTTTTATTGTTATTGATAAAGGTAGAGATTTACCTACAGAGTTATCATTTGATGATAATGTTGAGCTTTTTGATGCAAATGGTGTTTACCTTAAATCTATTGGAACTTATGATGATGGAACATTAAGAAATGTTTATTATATTGAGGGTATAACAAAGGAGTGGTAAAACTACTCTTTCCAAAAGTGTCTTGAAAAAAGTACAAGAATAGTATAAAGCTCTAATCGTCCCATTATCATTTCTAATGATAACAACAGTTGAATAGTTGGAGAAAATATTGAATAGTTTTCAGCTGGTCCAACACCTCCAAAGCCAGGTCCAATACCTCCAATACAAGAAAGAGATGCAAAGAATGAAGTTTGAAATGTTTGATTATCTGTAAGATAAATTATAATTGAAATAACAATAACTGTTAAAAAATAGAAAAATATAAACCCCCAAACAGTTAAAGCTAAAGTACTTCTTATTCTAACTCCATTAAATTTAACACTATTTGCTGTTTTGGGAAATATAAATCTATAAATCTCATGTGTTGCTTGTTTAAAAATTAATCCAACTCTAATAACTTTAATTCCACCACTTGTTGAACCAGCAGAACCACCAATAAACATTGCTAACATTAGACCAAATTGAGCAAATTTTCCCCACTCAGGAGCACCAAAATTAACAGAGCTAAATCCTGTTGCAGTCATAATAGAAGCAACATTGAATGTTGAGTGTCTTAAAGAATATTCTAAAGAAAAACCATTCTGATATAATGAAATTCCTACCCATAATGAAATTGATAGATATATAAATATATATAATCTAAATTCACTATCTCTCCAATATTTTTTAATATTTCCTTTAAACATTGCATAGTAATGCAAACTAAAGTTTGTTCCAGCAATAATCATAAATATAGTTATAACAGTCTCAATGGCAGCACTATTATAACTCTCAACACTAATATTTTTAGTTGAAAAACCGCCTGTTGCTAATGTTGCAAAAGAGTGATTAATTGAGTCATAAAAGTTCATACCTAAAATCATGAGAATAACTATTTGAATTACTGTAAGAATTAAATATAGTTTCCATAATATTAGAGCAGTCTCTCTTATTCTTGGAGCTAACTTCTCTTGTGTTGGTCCAGTAACCTCAGCTTTATAAAGTTGAAATCCACTAACACCTAAAAATGGTAACATTGTTAATGATAAAACAATAAATCCCATTCCCCCCAACCAATGAGTTGTACTTCTCCACATAAGAATAGATTTTGGTTGATTCTCTATTGATTTTAAAACTGTTGCCCCTGTTGTTGTAAATCCTGAAACAGATTCAAAAACAGAGCTTGAAAAACTCTCAAACCCCATTGTTCCAAAACAGTCTTGAAAAAAAAATGGTAATCCACCAAAAATACCAACAATAATCCAAGATAATGCAACAATTAAAAATCCCTCTTTATGGGTTATCTCTGAATCATTTCTCCATTTACCAATAAAATATGATAAAACTCCAATAACTAGAGTAATTGTAGTTGCAATTATAAAAGATTTAATACCACCATCTGAATAGATTAATCCTATTGGAATATGTGTTGCCATTATCAAAGCTAAAGCAACTAAAAATATTCCAATAACTTTTACAATAAGATTTATATTCACAAAACCCTCTTTTTAATAAAATTACAATATAAAAAATAGAACCCTATTTTTTAATTATTCATGTTTCTCTTTAAAAAAATTTTCAAGAATTTGATGTGCCTCTGATTTTAAGGCAAATATAAAGACTTTATCTCCTATTAAGAGTTTATCATTTCCCGATGGAATAATCTCTTTGTTATCCCTCATAATTAATCCAATAAGAAGTCCAGAATTTAGTGGAATATCTTTGAGTAAAATATCTGTAATAGGAAGAGTTTTATCTATTTGTATCTCTATTATTTCAGCTTTTTCATTTGCAATAGTTCTTACTGATTTTATATTTTTAGAGTATACTTTTTCAATAACCTTATTTATTGCTGCTGTTCTTGGATTTAAACAAGCATCTGCTCCTAAAGAGTAGTTTAAATAATAATGGGCTGTATTAAATGTTAAACAAAATGACTCTTTAGCCCCCATCTCTTTTGATATTGAGCATATAACACTATTAACAAATCCATCATTTGTTGCTGCAACAATAAGATCACAATTTCTAATATCATTCTCTTTTAATACATCTCTATTACTCCCATCTCCATTTATTATGATTATTTTTGAAAACTCTTGATCTAGTTTTCTACATTTATTTCTATCTATCTCAATTAATCTAGTTTTGATTTTATTGCTTGATAAATAACTCGCAATCTCTCTACCATAATTTCCACCACCAATAACAATTGCTGTTTTAACTTTTTTCTTTTGATAGCCAAGAGATGATAAAATTTTCTCCTCATCCTCTTTTTTCAAAAAGATGTATAGTGTATCATTCTCATCTACAATAGTAGCTCCTTTGGGTATAATAGTTTCATTCTCTTTTGTAATAGCAGCAATAACAAATTGAAGATTTGGAAATTTTTTTCTTATCTGAATTAATGATAATGATGTTATTGGAGAGTTTTTATATGCTTTTATTCCCCTTAATATTATAGAATTGTTTTTAAAATTTAGAAACTCTCTTGTATATTTATATTCGGAAAATTTTAATGTCTGTTTTGCTGTTGAGTGTTCTGGGTTAATCCTATAGTCAATTGGTAATGTATTAATGTTATATAACTCATCTGCATCCAAAAGTTTCTTGTCTCTAATTCTTGCTACTGTTGTTATATTTGGATTTATTTTTTTTGCAAGAAAAGAGATTAAAATATTTTGAGAATCCTCTGGAAGAGATGCAAAAAATAGTGAACTGTTCTCTATTCCAGCCTTTTTTAGTTCATCTATTGATTGTCCATTTCCTTCAATAATTTTTATACCATCTATTCTGGATAACATTCTTAAAATAGTAGTATCACGCTCTATCACAGAAACAGGAACCCCCTCCATTTGTAAATTTTTAACTAAATGAAAGCCAATCTGTCCTGCACCTACAACAACAACAGACATAATTAAACTCCAAAAAAACATAGTCCATTAATATACATTTTTCTTTTTCATTAGTAAATTGAAAATAAAGGAATTTATAAAAGTTTTATTATTTGCAAAAAAAAATTGAAAAATTAATAAAAAACTTTATAATATAGAGGAGGTAATTAAAAATGCTCCTATAATAAAGTTTTTATTGAGGTTTATTATTATTCTAACATTATATTAATTAACAAAAGGGTTTCTGATGAGTTTATTTGTTAATTCATTTAAAAATTTAGAGGGTATCAATTAAAAGCATTAATGAATTTTATATTTTTTTGAATTTTATTGAAATATAGTTGTCTAAAAAATATATTTTATTGAATTAAATATTTTTTCATTTTTTTTATAATTTTTTTGAATTTTATTGAAATATAGTTGTCTAAAAAATACTGTTTTATTTTTTAGTAAAATATTTTGATTTTTATAAATTTTAGGAGGTTCTATGAAAACATCTCTTTTCTTTATTTTTACTATTCTCCTATCCTTAACTATTTATGGAGAGGATAATATTCAAGATTTTTCCTATGGGAAAGTGAATTGGACAAAAAAAGTTATCACAGTTACTGGTAGTGGAGCTCCAACTCTTCACTCTCAGAATCCAGCAAAAGCTCGATTAAATGCAGAAAGAGCTGCAAAAATGGATGCTTATCGAAATGTGTTAGAGGTTGTTAAAGGATTAAAAATAAAATCTACTCTAACAATTGAACAACAGATGGCAGCAGATAAAATTATTGCGACTCATGTACAAGGAGTTATTCAGGGTGGTGTTGTAAAAGGGACAAAATATTATGATGATGGTGGTGTTGATATTATTTTAGAGGTACCATTAGCAGGTATTTTACCTATTGAGAAAATGTTGAAAAAAAATAGTGAGTCATTAAAAAATAGTGGAAACACAAAATATAATGCACTAATTATTGATCTTAGTAGCCTAAAATATACAAAATCTTTACTTCCAGAGATTAGAAATGAATCTGGACAGCTTCTCTACTCTCTTGATAGTGTAAAAAAAGAGATTGCAGAAAAAAATGGTATTGTTAATTATGTTAAATCTTTAGATGATGCAAAAGAGATAGCTGGAGATACATCCCTTCTTATTATTCAAGCTAAAGCTCTTGATAAAACAGAAGGGAGTGTTGTTATTATTTCTGATACAGATGCTTCAAAACTTACAACTGACACAGATATATCCTTTTTAACAGAGGGAAAAGTCTATTTTATTGTTAAATAATTTAGGGGGCAAAATGAGACTTATTAAGTATATTATACCACTTCTATTCACATTTGTTTTATGGGGAAATTCAGAAGATGTAACTATTGAAATCAAAGGAGAGGCTGCTATTCTTAGTGGAGATAAGGTTGCAGCAAAAGATAAAGCCATTGATGATGCTCTCAGAAAATCTGTTGAGCAGGTTTCTGGAACAGTTGTTTCATCTGACTCTTTAACAGAAAATTTTGAGCTTGTTTCTGATAGAATCTACACAAAATCGAAAGGTTATGTAAAAAAATACTCTGTTGTTGAAGAGGGTGTGGATTCAAAAGATCCTAATATCTATTTTGTTAAAATATCTGCAACAGTTTCAACAAAACAGCTTAAAGAGGATATTGATGCAATTAAAGAGATTTATAAAAATATTGGAAAACCCAAAATAATGATTTTAATATCTGAACAAAATGTTGGGCAAAAAACAGCAAGTGGCTGGTGGACAGGAAATGCAATAGATCTTGGAACAGTAGAAAGCTCAATTTTGAAATATTTTACAGAGAAAGGGTTTAAATTTATAGACCATCAAGTTCTAAGTAAAGAGTTAAAAGTTTTACCTGCATTTCAAAATGTAAATAATCTTTCAGAAAAAGATATTAAAAAAATAAGCAATATGCATGATGCAGATTTTATTATTTATGGTCAAGCTATTGCAAGTACCTTAACTAATACAACAGGTTTTAATGTTACAACAGTATCCTCAACAATGACTGTTCGTGTGGTTCGTGCAGATACTGGAGAGATTATTTTTATTGAGAATGATCTTACAGAAAAAGGTACAAGTAATGCAAATGATGAGATAATGGCTGGTAAAAAATCTTTCCAAAAACTTGGAGCATCTGCCTCTAAAAAAATTGAAAATGCAATTCTTAAAAAATGGCAACAGCTATTAACTGCACCAAATGATATTGAGGTTGTTATAAAAGGTAATTTAAAATACCAAATAGCAAAAAAATTTATTGCATTTTTAAAAGATGAAGTTCGTGGTGTTGTTGATGCTTCTGATATTAAAATTACAAATAAAAATGGTGAATTTACTCTTACTTATAAGGGATTTACAAAACATTTTGTTGATGAAGTGTTAAATAAACCTTTTAAAGAGCTTCCTCTTGCTGTTGATAGCATAACTAGAAATAAAGTTGTGTTTTCTATTGAAAAATAGCTCTAAATATTTACAGATAAATTTTATTTTGGAGTGTAACAATGAAAAATATAGTTATAATATCAATTTTTATAACCCTGCTTATTGGTGGGGTTACTCTATTTGCAACAACAAAGGGAGAGGCCTCTGGTAAAATTCTTAAAATAGAGGGAAAATCTGCTTTTGTTAAATCTGATGGTAAATGGAAAAAGCTAAAAGAGGGTGATAAAGTTTTCTCTGGTGTGGAGATTAAAACAGGTAATGAGTCAAAAGTTATTCTTCTATTTAATGACTCATCTGAATTAAGAGTCTCTGAGAAATCACAAATAAAAATTAATGACTCAATGATGAAAAGTGCTGAAAATAGAAAATTTGCAGCTCGTCTTGTTCTTGGTAGAGTTTGGGCAAAAGTTGCAAAATCAAAATCTGGGGATAGAAATTTTGAATTATCAACAAAAACAGCAACTGCTGGGGTAAGAGGAACAACTTTTGATATCTCTTTTGATGAATCTGAAAAATCTATTGTTAGTCTTTATAATGGTTCTGTTGAGGTTGATACTCCTAAAACCAAAAAAGAGAATCAAGAAAAAATTGATAAAAGAAATTATGATAAACGAAACAGAAAAGAGGTCTCTGGACCTAAAGAGGTTTCCCTTGCAGAGTGGAACCGAGTTGTTTTGAAACAGATGCAGAGAGTAACTGTTGCGGCAAATGGAGAGACTCAAATGGAGGATATTCTTCCAGAAGAGAAGGATGAATGGGTTTTGTGGAATCAAAAACTTGATGCTGCTTCAGAAGAAAAATAATCAATATAGTTAATCACACCAATTAAGAGTTTTCTACCTTCAAAAAAATTATTATTAGGAGATATAAAATGAGATTAGTCCCTGAGAGTAAAAATCATAAACGAGGTTATCCCTCTTTAAAAAAATATTTTGATACAAGTAAAAAAATTCTATTTTCAGCAGTATCAATTGGAGCTTTTTTAAATCCACTATATCTTTTTGCAGGAGAGAATGAAAATAGTAATATTTCAAAACCTCTTAGAACAAAGGGGATTATGATGAGACCAACAACAGAAAATGATTTTCAAAAAGATTTTAAAGAGAATCATTTAGATATTAAAATATCAACAGAAAAAAATGATCTATTAAAACTATCTTTAAAAAAAACAGAACTAAATTTTAAAGTAATTTTAAGCAATAACTTCTCTAAAAAATTAAAAATTTGGAATGAGAATAACTCTTGGGGTTATGATAAAATATATTTCCAAATTAATATTGATGGAGAGATATTTACAATAAAACTTAAAGATAGAGGATGGGATAAAAATGCTCCAACATATAGAGTTTTATCTTCAAAAGCTATTTTTGAAAAAAATATTTTAATTGATTCTGAAAATTGGGATGGATTTCCAAATAAACCCTCAAAAAAAGCAACAATAAAAGCAATTTATGAGGTAAAAAAAGATGAAAAATCTGAAATATATAATGTATGGAGTGGAAAAATAGAGTCTAATGAGATATTAGTTGAGATTATTGAGTAGTTTACTTTATTTTACATTTAAGTAAAGTAAATAAATAGAAAAATTTGAAATAAAACTCTTTATTATTATAAAATCAATATTATTAATTTTTTGATGGAGATAATGGAGTATTTATATAAATTTTTCTCAATAACAGTTGTTATATCCATTATTATTGGGGGAATTAATTATCTTATTTTTAGATTTATTGAACAAGATAAAGTACAAAAACAGTCAAAATATAATATATCTCTTGCTATTATATTTATTATTCTAAAAACTCCAGAAAATTTTGGATGGATCACAACAAGTTATCAAATATATATATACTATAAATTTGCTTTCTCTTTAGCATTCATGTTTTTAATTGCTAGAGTTATAATTTATGCTGTTATTGAGTTAATTCTTAGAAAAAATCTAAAATTTCCTCAAATTTTTTATGATATATTAAAGGGGGTTCTATATTTTATTGCCATTATGCTTCTTCTTAAAGAGCTTGGTGTCTCTGTTAACTCAATTTTTACAACATCTGCTATCTTAACTGCTGTTATTGGTCTTGCACTTCAAAATACTCTTAGTGATATTGTTGCTGGTATAATAATTAGTACAGAGGATACTATTGAGGCTGGTGATTGGATTGATTATAATGGTAAAATTGGTAGAATTGTAAGTCATAGCTGGAGATTTACAAAAGTAATAACTCTTCAAAATGAGAGATATATTATTCCTAATAAAGAGTTTACATCAAAAACAATGAGAGTCTTTTCTGCAAAAGATTTTAAACATCTGTTTAGTATTCCATTTGGTGTTACTTATGATAATAATCCTAACAAAGTTATAAAAGTTGCATTAGAGGCTTTAAAAAGTGTTGATAATATTGAGGATCCACAAATATATTTTACAGAGTATGGAGATTTTGCAATACTTTTTGAGGTAAGATTCTATATTCTTAATGTTGAAAAAATATATAAAATCAAAAGTGATATATTATCAATTGTATTCTATGCATTCAAACGTGAAGGAATAGAGATTCCTATTCCTAGATATGATATTTTTTTAAGAGAGTATAATGTTCAAAGTGATGAGGATAAACAGAAAGAGATAACTACATTCATTAATAATGTTGATTTTTTTGAACCATTAACTGAACAGGAGAAAAATATTGTAATTAATGATATGGAGATTGCTGAATTTGGTGCAAATGAGTATATTTTAAAACAGAATGAGTATAATAACTCATTTTACTCAATAAAAACAGGTAAAGTATCTGTTGTTATTGATGATAAAAAAGTTGCAACACTTGATGCTCCACACTTTTTTGGAGAGATATCTCTTATGACTGGAGATAAAACAACTGCTGCAATTAGAGCAGAGGTTGATACAAAAGTTTATAAACTCACTAGTGAGACTTTTCAAAAAATATTTAAAAATAATAAAAAATTGATATCTCAAATAAGTGATGTTATCACACGAAGAAAACTACAAAACTTAACTTCAGAGATAAATAAAGAGAAACAAAAAGAGAAAAGTATTGAAACAAAAATTAATGCTGAAAAAAATAGACTAAAAGATAAAATTAAAAACTTTTTTGAGATAAAATAGGAATTATTTAGATATTACTATTTTTTCTTAATCTGTTTAACACTATTCTTATTTCCATTGTTTAAAATTGCTGGTTTTCCACCTTTACAAGATTCAACCCAAGTAACACTATTTTTATCACCATTTACAACAATTGATTTAATTTTCTCTAAAGATACTTTATTGTTTTCACCATTAACAATAATCTCTTTGCAAGCACCTTTAAAAGTAACATTATTATTGTTTCCATTAACAACAGGTTCCCCATGATTACATTCTAATGTTTTTGTTTGATTATCATCATTAATAATTAAATCAACACCATTATCCTCAGATTCATCCTCTGTTACCTCTTCAACATGATGTTTTGGTTCATCTTTTTTTACTTTTGTTCCATTAGTTGTTTTAACTTTTAATCCATCTATTTTAACACTAGCTCCCTGCTCATTAGCCTTTACATCAAGTCCCTCTGTTTTAACATGGGTTCCAGTACTAGATGTATCAACCATTAAACTTTTTCCAAAAACAGTTACTGTAAAAAAAAGAGCTGTTAGTATTACTAAATTTTTCATAAATCCTCCAAGAAATAAATAGTAGACTTGAAAAAAATATTTTTATTCAAATCCATATATAAAAAAGGCAGAAAAAATAGACTTTTTCTGCCATCTATCATTTTATTATTTGATATCGAGTTTTTATCGGGTTGTTTTTGGACGAGCAATATTAACTTTGATGGTACGTCCTAATACTTCAGTTCCATTAAGAGCCTCAATAGCAGAGTCAGCATCATTTTGATCACTCATCTCAATAAATCCATAACCTTTTGATTGATTTGTATCGCGATCTTTCACGATTTTAACAAAAGTAACATTACCATACTCTTCAAATAATTTGCGAAGACCATCTTCAGTCATTTTGTAGGCAAGATTGCCAGCATAAATTTGTATAGACATAATACTCCTTAAAAAAAAGCCAGAACACCCCGATAAATTGATTTAGGAAGTTCAAATGATTATTACCTTTTTTTATAAAAAAATCAAGATAATTTTTAATTGATATTATAAAAAGAGAGTGTAATAGGAAAAATTTATTGTTGCAAAAAAAATACAATTTAGTAATAATAAAATTACATAATTTTGAGGGGCTATTATGAAAAAAATTTCGATTTTTCTGGGATTATCACTATCCCTATTCTCAGCATGTGATTCAGGAGAGGATGACTCTAATAGAGAGGCAGTCTATTATAATATTTCTGAAACTCCTAAAACAACACTTTCTGAGATTTTAAAAGCAAGAGAATACACAAGAAATAAACTTCTTATTGCAAGTGATATTCCTCTTTTTGAGGAGAATGGTTATGGAGTTTTAGATAAACAGACTGGTGAATCTCATATTTTAATGAAAAATATGGTTGGGGAGAGTTATGAGAAACCAGCAGATTCATCAAGAAAATCTGTATTAATGTTTTCTCAAATAACAGATATTCACTTTACAGATGTTGAATCACCAATTCGTTCTGTTTATGGATTAGCAATATCACCAAGTGCATATAGACCACATAGTATCTATGCAGCACATATTACAGATGCAATGATTCAAACATTAAGCTATTTCCATACAAAAGCAAAGCAGGATTTTCTTTTAGTAACAGGAGATACTATTGATAATGGCGAACAGATTGAACAGGATTGGTTTAACTCTGTTTTAAATGGGGGAGAGGTAAGAATTGATTCAGGAGAGATTTCAGATCCTGTAAAGGGGTCTGGAAATGATTTTACAGACCCTTTTATCTCAAAGGGTGTTCCATATGATCTACCTTGGTTTGGCTCTATTGGAAACCATGATATTATGTTTAGTGGAATTTTTTATATTGATGATGAAACATCAAAAGCGTTTCAAGGTGAAGATATTCCAACAATATCTATTGGAACCCCTGTTTATACAGGAACACAAGATGGAACAACAGAGTATGCAGAACCATACTGTGCTTTTAAAAAAATTATAAAAAATGATAAAGCAGCTGCTATGTTTGTTGAGGTTGGAGATACAGAGTTTTGTCCAGAACCTAAAACTCCTGCAGATTCAAGAAGAAAACCTTTTCAAACTCATGCAGAGTTTTTAAACTATGTTGCAGACACAAAAGGCTATCAAATTGTTAATGAAAACTCAGAAAAGGCATACTACTCTATCAGACCACTACCACAACTACCAATAGAAATAATAACTCTTGATACATCTGCATCAAGAGTTAACTTTTTAGTAGATGGAAATTTAAATAAAGGAAAACAGAATGAGGCTGGTTTTATTGATAGAGTTCAGTTTGATTGGTTGGCAAATAGACTTCAGGAGTTAGAGAATAATAATGTTGCTGTTTTTATTGTTCAACATCATCCATCCTATGATTTAGATGATAACTCAGAGATTTCTAAAGCAGAGTATAGAGAGTTACTAAAAAAACATCATAATGTTTTAGCACTTATTGTTGGACATGGACATAAAAATAGAGTGGACTATTATGAACCAATAACAGAGGAGGAGCATGGATTTTTTGAAATTCAAACATCTGGTCTATTAGATTTTCCTGAACAGGCAAGAATGTTTGAGCTTGTATCTAATGGAGATGGAACTTTATCTCTTATTTCAACAATGATAGATCATGCCTCTACAGAGAATTCTTTATCTGATTTAGGTCGAAAATTAAGCCTTTCTCAACTTCAAGTTGGAGGTCAATCAAATATTGATTCCTCAATAGGTGTTTTAGAGGATAGAAATGTTGATTTAGTTATTAAAGTTCCTCAGCAAATCTATAGTAATATAATATCTGTTGATAGAAACATCACTGGATTAAGAACATACAAACTTGATAAATAGTTAATTTTATTCAATTAAAAAATAAATTAACTATTTCTTCATTAAAAATTCAAAAATAACAAAGATATATAAAGGAATTTATAATATTTTAGTAATATAAAAATCTTTTTACTAATAAAAAATATCAATACTTGACTTTATCAACTCTTTTTTTTAAAATGATTCTGATTTCGTTTTTAGGATTTCAATTGGATATTAATAGCAGACGAAAAATAGAAGAGGCCGCTTTAAAATTAATAAGCAAAAAAGCATATCAAAAAGCTGTAAAAGAGTATCAAACACTTTTGAATGTTGCTCCAGAAGAACCAAGATATCTAAAGCAGATAGCAGAGTGTTACAAATTCTCAAATGATATACCAAATGCTCTTGCCTATTATGAAAAATTAGCAAAAGTTTATCAAAAAGGGGGGCTTTTTAAACAGTCTGTTGCAATATATAATGTTATGGTTGAGTTAGGAGAGGAGAGGGAGTCTGTTTATGATGATATGGCCTCCTGTTATAAAGCTCTCAATATGAGTGTGGATGCTGCAAGAGTATATCGAAAACTTTTAGAAAACTATATGATAAAGGGTTTTTTCAAAAGTGCTCTATCTGTATCAGAAAAAATATTAACACTTAATCCTGAAGATACAATTGCGATTATTAACTATGCTGAGGCATGTTTAGCAACAAATGATAAAGAGTTAGCAATAGATTATTTTAAAAAAGGTGCTGATATATATAAAAAGCAAAACAACCTTAATATGTACATTAAAATTTTAGGAAGAATAGATCATGTAACAAATCATAGTGATCCTAAAATTTTAAATGAGTTAGCAATGCTATATATAACTCAAAAATCTTTTGGACCAAATCTTCTTGAGATTCTATTAAAAAGTTACAGAATAAGTAAAGAGAAAAACGATACAGATGCTTTAATAGAGACAACTGTTTTATTGATATCTTTTTTTAAGGAGACTAATCAAAGAAAGCAGATGCTTTCTATTATGTATGAGTTAGCAAAACTTTATGAATCTATAGATAACTCTAAAAAAGCTCTTGAAACATATAATAAAATTCTTCAAATAGCTCCAGGAAGCATGGAGGTTAGAAAAAAAGCACAAGAGCTTCAAGATAAAGTAGAGGCACAAGAGATTGCAGAGAGAGAGGCAAAAGAGGATGAGTGGATTGTACCAAATAATCAACAACAATCAATCCCTATTCCTCAGCCCATAACACCAAAGGTTGAACAAAAAAGCTCTACAAATGATGCAATAAAAAACTCTTTAAGAGAGATTGATACATATATAAAATTTAAACTTTTTGATAAAGCTGAAGGGATTGCAAAAGAGTTGTATTCTAAAGATCCTACAGATCCAGTTATCTCTAAAAAACTAAAAGAGATATATGTCAAAACAGGAAATTTAGCTGCAGCTATTGATATTCTTTTAAAAATGTTTGAGACCTCTTTTCAAAATAATCAAACTGAAGCTAAAACCTTTTTAGAGGAGATTCTCTATTTTGATCCAGATCATGAAAAAGCTATAAAATTAATTGCAAAATATTATGATAAATCTGTTTTAAAACAGGAAAAAGTTGTTGAACAGAAGCAAATAGTTATTGAAGAGTCAACTCAGCTCTCTGTAAAACCTACTATCCAAAAAGATGAGATAGAGTTAATAAATTTTGATGATGATGATTTTGATCAAAAATCAAAATCATCAATAAAAGATCAAATTGAACAGATTAGATTTTATATCAATCAGGCAATGTTTGATAATGCTAAAAAAGAGTTAGATCCTTTATTAAAATCAGATCCAAATAATCCTGAACTATTAAAACTATTATCTCAATTAGAATCAGCCGTAAAACCAATAATGATGGATGATAGAGCAGATAAAAAACTTCCAAAATCTGGTGAGTTTCAAGAGGATGTTAATGAAATTTTTGAGAAATTCAAAGAGGGTGTAGATCAAAGTGTTTCAAAAGATGATATAAAAACAAGATATGATTTAGCAATTGCATATAAAGAGATGGGGCTTTTAGATGATGCTATCAATGAGTTTAAATTGGTTTTTCGTTTAACTGAAGATAAAATTGATTGCTTAGTAATGATTGGTTTATGTTATATTGATAAGGGAGATTTTGATATTGCTATAAAATATTTTAAAAAATCTCTTGAGTTTCAATCTATTGATGCAATCCAAAAGCTTGCAATATATTATGAGATTGCGAATGCATATGATCTTCAAGGAAATTTAAAACATGCCTTTGAGATTTTTAAGAAAATAGTGCAAAAAGATAAAACATATAGGGATTCATATTCACGACTTCAAAAAATATATGAAAAACTAAAAAATAGTACAACAAAAAATGATCAAATTTCTTATGTATAAAACATGAACTATTTAAGCTATTTTGGCTTTAAAAAAGAGCCATTTTCAAATGCCCCAATGAGAGAGTTCTACTACAACTCAAAACAGCACTCACAAGCTATTTTAAGGTTAGTATATAGTGTTCAAGCAATGAAGGGGCTTGCAATTCTTACTGGTGAGATAGGAACAGGAAAAACAACTCTTGCAAGGAGATTATTAGAGTCTTTGGGTGATGATCTTTATGTTGCAAAAATGTTAGTTATTGTTCACTCTAAAATAACTCCACTTTGGCTATTAAAAAGAATATCAATGCAATTAGGAGTTCAACAACCAGCAGATGAAAAACTTACTCTTTTAAATCAGTTGTATAATCAACTAATAAAAATCTATAAAGAGGGTAAAAAAGCTATTATTCTGATTGATGAGGCACAAATGCTTCAAACAAGAGAGATAATGGAGGAGATAAGAGGAATACTCAATATGGAGGTTCCAGGGCAAAAGTTGGTAACATTTGTTCTATTTGGCCTTAAAGAGCTTGAACAAAATATCCATTTAGATGAACCATTAGCACAACGAGTTGCTCTTAAATTCTCTTTGGAAGCTTTGGATTTACCATCTGCTGAAAACTATATTAAACATCGTTTAAAACTATCTGGTGCTAAAAGAATGCTTTTTACAGAAGAGGCTGTGAAAATTATTCATAAATATTCAAGGGGTGTTCCAAGATTAATTAATACAATTTGTGATAATGCACTTTTTGAAACTTTTTTAAACCATGATAATGTTGTTAAAAGTAAAGTAATACTACAGGTTTGTGAAGCTCTTGGACTTGAGTACTATTTAAAAGAGATGGAGGGCTCTGTTCAGCAAAAAAATAGAGTTTCAAGTGCCAAATCAATTACATATGCAGATATTGACAAACTGATATCTGATGTATCAAAAACAACAAAAAATGATGATGAGTAATTTTATCTATTAGTAAAATATTATTAGATATTTTTTAGTAAAAGGGTGTTTTTTTATGCCAAAAGTGATTGATAAAAAAGAGAGAAGATTATTAATTTTAAACTCTTTTGAAAAAGTTTTTTCTGAAATGGGTTACGCAAAAGGAACACTAAAAGATATTGCAAAAGAGGCAAATATATCAACATCATCCCTTTATGCAATCTATAAAACTAAAGAGGAGATTTTTTGGGACTATTTTGATTTTGAAATAGAGAAAACAATCTCTTGTATAAACCAAATAATTGAAAATGATAAAATAGATAATTTAAAATCATTGATTAATCTTATTTTTGAGGTGATTAAAAATATACTTGAAAACTCAAATGAGAGAATATTTTTTGAGTTTTTTATAGAGGCCTATTATGCAGGGCGATTGGATGATTTTACACTTAGAATGGATAAATTTTCTAACTATTTTTATGATTTACGACATAAACTTTTAAAGACAACAATACACTCTGGAATTCCTGAAATTGATAATTATGAATATTTAGAAGAGACAATAGGCTTAATTCTTATGTTTTTTAAAGAGGGTGTAATCCATACATTTTCACTTAATAAAGCTCGATATACAACAGAATTTTTTGATGATTTTAGAAGGAAAGTTTTAACTTTAATTGATTTAGTAACCCCACACTTTAAAAAATAAAACAACTATTTATATTTAATTGCTTGAGAAATTATAAATCCCTTTATCATTCTAATTTTAAACATTTAATTAAATCAGAAAACTTAGAGATTTTTGATATTAAACTTTGGAGATTTTTTTGGAAATTAGAGATTCCATTCTATTACTATGATAAAATAGTTGATAAAACATCAATTCCTGATGAAATTAAAAAACTTTACAAAAATCAGATAGTAAGAAACATGGTTTTTTTAGATTTATTAAAAGAGTTTAAATCTTTGTTAGAAAACTATGAGATAGATTATTTTTTATATAAAGGTATATGGTTAATAGAGAATATATATAAATTAGGGGTTCGCTCTATTGATGATATTGATATTTTAATTAAACCTAACTCATTAAATAAAATGAAAAATTTATTAGAGTTTTGGAGTGTTGATTTTGATAGGAATTTTTTTAACAATAACTCTTATCATGAAACAAGAGTTGATATAAAAAAATGGAGAATACCACTCTTTATTGATATTCATAGAGATATTGTTCCTTTTGAAAAAATCAGAAATTTTCATGATTTATTTAGTTTTGATAGTAGTAATACTCCTGAAAAACAGTTTGTTTTACTATTGATAGAGCTAGCTGGAGATTTCTTTAAAAATGAAAAAAGATTTATAGATACTCTTGAGATACTTAATCAATATACTCTTAATTGGAGTTTTATTATTGAATTAATAGTAAAATTAAAAATAAAAAAACAGTTTGTTTATCTATTTTTTATTATTGATGCAATTAAAATTAGAAAATCTGAAAGTAAATCAAACTCTCTATTCAATAAAAGATTTTATGAGAATTTTGATTTTTATAAAAAAGATGTTGATAAAATTGTAAAACAATCAAAAATTCAATATTTTTTTATTAAAAATAGCCCAATATTTAATAAAAAAAGGGTAAATCAACTACTTTTACCATTTTTACAATCAGACTCAATAATAGATTACTCTTTATATTTTTTTAAAAAAACATTTTATATTTTAAAAAAAGGGGAATTATGGAAAGAGATTCTAAAATTCAAAATAGAATTAGGAGAAAAATAGAGATATCACAACTTTTTAAAATGAGTTTACAAAAGGGATTCTCTTTTACTGTTAAGGGTGAAGGAGACTCTATGTGGCCATTTATTCGCTCAAATAGTGATATTAGAGTCTCTTTTACCTCATTTAAAAAAATAGAGTCTGGAGATATAATATTGGTATGTACTGATAAAGGGGAGAATATTATTCATCGAGTATTATATAAATATGAAAAATATATATTTATTAAAGGAGATATTCATAAATACCCAGATAATTTTATTGTTACTGAAAATAATTACATTGGCAAAGTCAAATTACCTTTGAGTAATATTTATTATACTTTTTATAGATTATTGGGAAGATATATTATTCCAACTCTTTTTAAGCTAAACAAAAAGAGAAAACACTAGAAACTACAAACAGAACCCTGTTGACCATCAGATGTTATACAACGAATTGCTTCACAAATCTCTCCTTCAACACAATCACTATTGGAGTCACATTCATGAGTACATTGATAACTATTATCCATACAGATATTATCTATACAAACCTCATTATCAAAACAGTCACTATCAACTCTGCACTCTATTTCATTTGGTTGACAATAACCATAATCAACACAAACTATCTCTCCATTCTCATCTAAATAACAACCATCTAAAAATTCACAATAGTATCCATCAGGGCATTCATCATTACTATAACAAATATTATCTGGTTGATTACAAACACAGATTTCACATCCATTATCATCTACTTGAAAACCAAATTCACAATATAGATCACAAGTTAAATCTTCACATTGATTATTCCACTCACAAACAGAACCTGTTTCACCATCAACAGTTAAACAATCAAGTTGAATACAACTAAATCCCTCTTCACAATCTCTATCTGAGTCACAATCATGAAAGCAGGCTGATTGAACAAAACATAATCCATCAAGACAATATTCACCTTCAGAACAATCCAAATCAGATTCGCAATATTCAAACTCCATAACACACTCAGTTCCAGGAACTCCATCAGGTGTTAAACAGTATATTTGAGAACAATAGAAACCATCTCCACAATCAGAATCAATTTCACATTCTGATGGACAAAAGTTAATTATACATAATCCATTCAAACATTGAGCTCCTGACTCACAATCACTATCAACTCTACACTCAATTTCATTTGGTTGACAATAGCCATAATCAACATCTTCCATTAAATGGCAAAATTGCCCATCAGGACATTCATCATCACTATAACAAATATTATGTGGTTCATTACATTGACAAATTTCACATCCATTTTCATCTAAAATAAAGCCAAATTCACAATATAAATCACATAAAATAGGTTCACATTCAACTTTTTTTTCACAAACAGAGCCTGTTAAGCCACTATCTGTAATGCAACGAATAGTTGAACAAAAAAATCCTTCATCACAATCAATATCTGAATCACACTCATGAGGACAATTATTTTGAATTGGCATACAAATACTACCACCTAAACAATCAACATCATCATCAGAACAGTCAACTAATGCACAGAAAAAACCATTTGGACAATCTGAATCACTTTCACATAAAATCTCTTCACACTCTCCCTCATGAGCAATAATAGCATTATCACAAGCTGCAAAACATGCATTTCCATAAGTTATACCATTTTCTCCACAAACAGGAGCAAAAAGTGTTGGACAATCACAATTTTGAGTTTCACAAACACCATTAACACAAACCTCTCCTAAAGCACAAGGAGTATTCTCATCACACTCTGGTTGTTCTTTTGGATAACATACTCCACCACCAATACAATCTACCTCATCTGCACAATCCATAAGAGCACAAAAGAATCCCTCTGGACAATCTGAATCCTGTTCACAAACTGTTGCTTCAACACATTCACAAATACTACAGCCATTTTCATCTATTTTAAAACCAAATTCACAATCAATGGCACACATAATATCTGGACATTCAGAACCACAACTCTCAATACAGCTTCCACTTTGACACTCCCAATGAGCTCCAATACAATCTATAGAGATTTCACCAGAGCAATCAGAATCTACATCACATTCACTATCAACAACACATTTTTTAACTCCAGCAATATCTTCACAAACAAAATTAGGTGGACAATCTGAGGTTGATGCACAAAATGTTGGTGTTTCACATTTTCCTGAATAGGCAACAGAAACTCCTGCATTATCAGCATCACATTTGTTTGTGTATGTTACCCCATCAACACCACAAACTTCACCAGAAAGAGTACAAACAAATGATTCATTTGAATCATTACAACCTATTAATGTTAGAAAAAAACTAGAAATAATTAAAATAAATAGATATCCTCTCATAAAAACCCCCAAAAAACAAATGATTAAAAAAAATACTAGCAATTTTAATTCCAATTTAGTTATAACTTTATTTCCCTATAAAATCAAAAGATTAGAAAAATTTAACAAAATGTGATTAAATAAAATGAGACAAAAATGTCTGCTATTTGTAATTTTTAATAAAAGAAAAATAGTGAGAATATAAAAACAATCAATTTTCAATTGACATTCAATAAAGTGGAATATAAAATAGCCTCTTTTACTCTTATTATTGGAGTTTTTAATGATACATTTGCAAAATATTTATCTTCAATTTGGACATAAAGAGATTTTTCAAGATATGAGTTGGCACATAAAAAAAGGGGAACGAATTGCGATTGTTGGTAGAAATGGAGCAGGAAAAACAACTCTTTTTAGAGTACTTAATAGTGAACAGGATATTGATAAAGGGGAGATAAAAAAAACAGGTTCCTCTAAAATTGGTTATCTTCCTCAAGAACAGGTTGCTTTTGAAGATAAAAAGGCACTAGATATTCTTCTATATAGCAATAAAGAGTGGGTTGATTGTTATGAGAATATAAAAAAACTTGAAAAAAATCTTAATGATGAGAAGAAAATAGAGCAATACTCACAACTTGTTGATAAATTTGAACATCTAGGTGGTTTTAAACGTGAAATTGAGGCGAAAAAAATATTATCAGGATTTGGCATATTAGAGTCAGATTTTAATAAACCAATTAATGAGTTTTCTGGTGGTTGGAGAATGAGAATATATCTTGCAAAACTTCTTTTAGACCAACCAGAGATACTATTATTAGATGAGCCAACAAATCATCTTGATTTACCTGCATTAATGTGGCTTGAGTACTATTTACAAAGTTTTCCAAACACTCTTCTCTTTATAAGCCATGATAAAGAGTTTATTAATAGAATATCAACTCATGTAGCAGAGCTTGATAATAAAAATGTTCAAATATATCCAGGAAATTATGATTCATATAAAACTCAAAAGGCTGCTCAAGAGGAGCTTCTTGAAAAAACAGCAGAGAAACAACAGGAGCAAATAGAGCATCTTTCATCTTTTATTGATAGGTTTAAAGCAAAAGCAACAAAAGCTGCTCAGGCTCAAAGTAGGCAAAAACAGTTAGATAAAATAAAATCTGAACTTATAACTCTTCCACAAAAAAAAGAGGTTTTCAAATTTAGACTTCCAGAGGGAATTAAAAGTGGAAGAGAGGTTGTTAATGTTAACTCTGTCTCAAAAAATTATGGAGAGTTATCTATATTTTCTGATGCATCATTTATTATTGAAAGAGGAGAACGAATTGCTATAGTTGGTGCAAATGGGATTGGAAAAACAACTATGCTAAAAATGATTATTGGTGCAACCGATTTTATTGGAGATATTAAAATTGGACATCAAGTTGATATATCCTATTTTGGACAGCATCAAATTGATGAATTAAATATTAATAATGAGATAATTCAGGAGATTGAATCTAATGCCTCTATGGAGGATATTCCAAAAATTAGAACGATTTTAGGTTCATTTCTATTTAAAAAAGATGATGTTTATCAAAAAATATCAACATTAAGTGGTGGTGAAAAAAGTAGAGTGGCTCTTGTTAAAATGTTACTTCAAAAAGCAAATTTTCTTTTATTAGATGAGCCAACAAACCATTTAGATCTTGAATCTAAAGAGATTTTGTTAGAGGCTCTAAAAAATTATGGTGGAACAGTTCTTTTTGTATCACATGATAGATATTTTATAAAAGAGTTGGCAACATCAATTATTGCAATTGAGAATAGAAAAACAGAGAAATATATTGGTGGCTATGACTACTATCTATCAAAAATAACTCCAGTAGATGAGAAAAAAAATAGTATTCAATCAACAACTACAAATAAATCTCAAAAACGTGAAGAGGCTGAAAAAAGGAATGAGTTATCAAAAATACTTCGTCCACTAAAAGATAGATTTTCAAAAATAGAGTTAGAGATAGATAGATTAGAGGGATTGAAAAAAAATATAGTAAATATAATTTCAGATCCAGATTTTTATCAAAAAAATAGCTCAGAGAAAATAACTCAAACAAATTTAGAATTAAAGAGTATTGAAAATTCATTAGAAAAATTAAATGAGGAGTGGGAGGAGTTATATATCCAAATAGATGAGATTAAACAACAAAATTAGATATTTTATTATTTTTTTTGAATATATTGAAATAGTTTTTGATTATGTAACTCTAACTCAGATTCACTCATTCCTGCTCCGAAAGCCACTGCTTTATATAGATTCTCATTTAGAAGTTCAGAAACTTTATGTCCATCTGAATTTATAATAATTGATGCATTAAATTTTTTTGCCTGCTGATAAACAAATCCATTTGTTAAAGAGTGACCAGACCTTAATGTTAACTCTAAAAAAATCCCTTTTTTTGCAGCTAACTCTGTATCCTCATCTGTTATAAATCCTGGATGAGCTAAAAAATCCACACCAGCCTCAATAGCAGCTCTATTTGTCCCTTTAATCACAGGCTCAACAGGGGTTTCACCATGAACACCAATCCAGTTTATACCCAAAGCTCTAGCTTCAGAAACAATTATTCCTATTTTTTCAGGATGAACATGTGTTATTTCTAATCCTGCTAAAAATATAAAGTCTGAAAAAAAATCTCTTTTTAACTTGAGTATTTGATTTGAAAGAGTTTCAAAATTCGTAAAATCGGCATGGTCAGTTATTGCAAGAGCAATTAAACCATTTTTTTGTGCATAACGAACCTGTTCAATTGGAGTTGCAACTCCATCGCTCATAAAAGAGTGAGAATGAAGATCCATCAATCTCATTTTAATATGCACTCTCTATATTTTGCTCTTTTTTGCTTTTAAATACAATTCGTTTATAATAAAGAGTCTCATGAGAGTAATCAAGAAGAAGACCTGTCTGTTTCTTTAAAACTCTTAGTAGAGAAAGCATCAATGTTTTTGCCTGTTTTTTACGCTCATCATCAGATGCAAAAGAGACTAATATTTTATTTTTTACAATCAAATCAATTGGAAAAGTATCTAGTTTCTGTTTTTTATAGGTAATATCTACTAATTTATTAGCTTCATAGCTGATATTATTCTCTTCCAATTCAAAAATAAGAGCCTTTTTATAAATATATTCAGGTAACCCTTGCCCTAACTCTCTATGAACATTAGTTGCAAGATTGATAATCTTATAAAATAGTTCCCGTTCTATCAATTCTTCGGACATCTACATCCCCCAGCAGTATACAATTAGATACTTTATTTTAAATATTAAGTCAACACAAAACAGAATATCACTCTAATAAGAAACAAATTCTTACTATATTTATTCGGAATTTTTAAAAATTTTATTTACTTTTTTTGCACCTTTATCTGCAATTTTATTGTAAAGGATAGCATTTTTTTTTATATTTTGCAATAAATTTTCAAGTTCACCATCTTTTTTTGAATAAATAACAATCTCATCTTTTTCAAAAAAATAACTATTACCAATAATTGAATCAGATATAATAACCAAATTTTGAGTATAAAGAGCCTCAAGTATAACAGTTGGAAATCCCTCTATTTGTGCATTTGTTGCAATGGAGGGGATAATAACAATATCACTCTCCTCTAAAAGCTGTTTTTTTTGATTAAAATTCACTTTTCCAACAAAAGAGATTGTTGGAAACTCTACTTTCAACTCTTCTAAAAGTGGCCCATCACCTGCAATTGTAATACTCCAATCATTACTACCTATTATATTTGGAATGGATGATAACATCTCTCTAACACCTTTTATAGGGATTAATCTTCCTATAAACAGAATTTTTCTAAATTTTAAATTTTTTTTATAATCTAAAAATAGATTTTTATCTGCAGGCATTGGGGAAAAAGTGTAATTATACTCAATACTATTATCTATTAATAACTCTAACCACTCTTTATGAATGCTATTAACAAACTGTATGGAATCTGTATTTTTAGTTATAAATTTTGCTATAGTTTTTAAACCAAACTTTTTTAATAAAGAGATTCCTGCTGAATGTACAACTATTTTATGCTCTATTTTTTTTAATTTTTTTAATATAGAACCAATAAAACCTGTTGGAAAAATCCAATGTGAATATAATATGTCATCATCTTTTAAAAAAAAGATTAAAAACATCAATATTTCAGATAGATATATTACTCCCTTATAAAAATTAAATTTACTCTTTTTTAGATTTTCAAAAACCCCTTGTCCATAAAAAAAATTCTCATATTTGGGCAAATGGTATGGTAATCGAATAACTTTTATATTATCTATTAACTCATAAAAAGGGGTATTAAGATGATGAGGAGCAACTACCCAAATTTCACCTTTTAATTGTTTTGCATGATTTAAAACAAAAATACCACTATAATCATCTCTATTTAGTGGAAATGATGATGTTATTATAACTGTTTTCATAAATTATGATAAGCTTTAAAATGGTATAAAAATAAATCTATAATAAAAATAAAATAGAGATTTAAGTAACAACTACTCTGGTAAACATACCTTGTATTTATGATTACTTATCCCTTGGCAACTATAATCTGAGCGACAATCTGAATTTGAGTTACATTTTTTTAAACAAAAAGAGCGATTTATCTCATTAAAATATGTACATTGAGCCTCTTCTGAACAGGCACTAGAGTCTGTATAATCACAATCATATGCAATACAATAACCACCAGGATAACTCTCTTCACAAACTAAGGTTGTATCACAATCTCCATCAGAACTACAAGAATCACCAGTTTCTCCAGAACAAGATATCATAAATGAAAGAGTTAATAGCATTAATATAATTAATAATGATTTCAAAACCCACCTCAAAAAAAAGAGATATTAAATATTTAACTTCTGTTTTTAATCAAAAACAGACTGGAATTATAACATTAGAGATTACTATTGTCAATTGTAATAATATCAAAAAATTTTATATGTAGCTGATATTATTATCTACTGTTCTTTTTTGTTGAAGGTAGATTTATTATTTATTAAATTTTTAAGCCAACTTTATATCAATTATTGGTATAATTATAAAAAAGAGATGATAGTATTAAACTCTAAACAATAGATCTGTGTAGTCTGGAAAAGGCCATCTGTTTTTAGGAACAAGTTTCTCTATTTTATCTGAGATTTCTCTAACTTTATTCATTGCATCTTTTATATTTTTTTGGTAAAAAAGAGCCTTATTTAAGGGATTGGTTATTGATTCTCCCTCTTCTGTTAATAGTTCAAGTTGAACCAATGATTCATATAACATCTCTGTTTTAGTTGATAACTGATCACCCATTTTTTGTAAAAAGGCATATGATTTATCATTTACAGAGTACTCTTTTAAAACAGATATTAAAACTGGAAAAATCTCTCTTCTTACCATCTCAATCATTGTTAAAGACTCTATTCTTATAACTTTTGCATACTCATCATAAAGGATCTCTTGACGAGAGTGAAGCTCTGGAGATGTAAAAACAGAGTGTTTTGTGAATAGATTAATAGACTCTTCTGATGTTAAATATGGAAGAGCATCAACCATACTTTTTAAATTAGGTAAGCCTCTTTTTTCTGCCTCAATAACCCACTCATTAGAGTATCCATTTCCACTAAAAAGTATTTTGTGATGTTTTTTCATAAGAGTATTAATTACTAATAACACCTTGTTTTCTATTGATTTTTTAGACTTATCAGACTCTAACATATCTGCAACTCTTGATAACATCTCCGCAACAACAGTATTAAGTGTTATATTTGGCATTGCAATTGATGCAGAAGAGGGAACCATTCTAAACTCAAATTTGTTACCAGTAAAAGCAAATGGAGATGTTCTATTTCTATCAGTTGAATCTTTTTCAAATTTTGGTAAAGTTGAAACAGATATCTCAACAATACTGTTTTTTTGTGATGTTTTTTGTTCTGCTTCAAAAATACCTGCACATAAAATTTTCTCTAACTCCTCTCCAAGATACACAGATATTATTGCTGGAGGAGCCTCATTTGCACCAAGACGATGTTCATTTCCTGGATTTGATGCAGATAGTCTTAAAAGTGGAGCATATTCATCTATTGCAGATATAATAGTGGCTGTAAAAAGCTGAAAAACTAAATTTTTTTCAGGATTTTTTCCTGGTTCTAAAAGATTTTCACCTAAATCTGTTGATAAAGACCAGTTATTATGTTTTCCAGATCCATTTACACCTGCAAATGGTTTTTCATGAAGAAGAGCTGCTAAATTATGTCTCTCTGCAACTTTATGAAGAGTCTCCATTACCAATTGGTTATGATCTGTTGCAACATTAACATTTTCAAATATTGGTGCAATCTCATGTTGTGCAGGTGCAACCTCATTATGTTTTGTTTTTGATGCGACACCAAGTTTCCATAACTCAATATCAAGCTCATTCATAAATGATGCAACCCTCTCTTTTATTGCTCCAAAATAGTGATCCTCTAACTCTTGTCCTTTTGGTGGAAGAGCACCTAAAAGTGTTCTTCCTGTCAAAAGAAGATCTAATCGTTTATTAAAAAACTCTTTATCAATAATAAAATACTCCTGTTCTGCACCAACAGTTGAATAGACTTTTTTAACATCATCTCTACCAATAAGTTTTAAAACTCTTTGAGCAGATTTTGAAAGAGTCTCCATTGAGCGAAGAAGGGGGGTTTTTTCATCCAATGCCTCACCATTATAGGAACAAAATGCTGTTGGAATATATAAAACCATTCCATTGGCCTCCTCTTTAACAAAGGCAGGTGATGTACAGTCCCAGGCAGTATAACCTCGAGCCTCAAAAGTTGCTCTTAAGCCACCATTAGGAAAGGAGGATGCATCAGGTTCTCCTTGAATCAGATTTTTTCCAGAGAACTCCATTATTGTTTTTCCATCTTTTGCAAGAGAGATAAAAGAGTCATGTTTTTCAGCAGTTTTTCCAGTTAGTGGTTGAAACCAGTGAGTATAGTGTGTTGCACCCTTTTCAATAGCCCAATCTTTCATTGCATTTGCAACAACTTCTGCGGTTTCAATCTCTAAAGGTTCTCCATTTTCTATTGTTTTTTTTAGTTTCTTGTAGGTCTCTTTAGGGAGTCTCTCTCTCATTGCACTATCATTAAAAACATAAACACCAAAAATATCGGATGGTTTTGTTCCCATGTTGCCTCGTAAAATAAAAAATGTAATCTTTTTTCACAAAATTGTCAATTGAATTTCATAAAATATTATCTATTTGCCTGTTTATTATTTTTTTGAAGTGATTTTATAATAATTGATAGCTCTTTTGTTAATGCTGAATTTGGATTTTCCTGAATATATTTTGAATACTCAATTTCTGCATTTGTTAAATCATTTAAAGCCTGATATATTTGTCCTTTTAGAAGAGTGTAGTTACTATTTTTATATCCAATAATATCTAATTTCTCTACTACATTAAGTGCCTCTTTATTATTTTCATCAAGATAAAAAGCTGTTGCTAAATAAAAAAGGAGCTCTGGATGCTCTGGCATTGTTTTTAAAAGGGTATTATATATTGATATTGCTTTTTTGTAATTACCCTTTTTTATAAAAAAATCTGCTTCTCTTAACTGTTTTCCATATTTTCTTTCACTCATCTCTTTATCATAAGCAATGATTTGATAATTTTTAAATAGTTTTGATTTAATCCTCTCTTCAATCCCTTTATAACTCTCTTTATAAAATTGAACCCGATTCTCTAATCCTAAGTTTAATACCTCTATTTTTTTAACTAAATGCTCCTCTTTATTTATTCTTTGGATTATAGTCTGTTTAGGCTCCTCTTTTATAAATGTAGAATATATTAAGATTGCTATAGTTGCAAATGTTATTCCCATTGCAATAAGTAAAAACATTTGAGGTTTTTTTGTAAACTCTATCTGTTTATCATATTTGAATGAATCAACAACACTTTTAATATAAGACTCTTTATCAATAGAGTAGTCAATCTCTTGAGATTCAAGGACATCTGTTGCTATTTTTAATTCATTAGACTCTTTATTTCCTATATCTAATTGAGAGTTTGTAGTTTTAAACTCTGGATTTTCTGACTTTATATCACTCAATAAAGATTCATCAATACCATATTGAGATAATAGATCCTCACTATCATCATCATTTGAATAAAAATGAGATGAGTAGTCTTCTGTTGAATTAGTTGTTGAATCTAAAGAGTTTTTTTCTGATTCAATAAGAATCTCATTAACATAAAGTCTTGAGATTATTGCTAATGCATAAAGAGAGTTATCTTTAAAATTATGTAAAACATCATTGATTGTTTTTCCATCATCAAAAGCCTGAATAATATCTCTATACTCAGCCTCAGAGGATGAATCAAATGTTGGATTCAGTTTTAAAATAGTCTCAAATGATGGAAGAGTTTCAGAAAGCTCCTCAAACTCTTTCTGTTTTAAAACAACATCCTGAATAATCTCTTCTAATGGGATTGTTGTATTCTCCTTTATATTATCATCACCAATAGTGATTTCAATATCTCCAGAATCCCATGATAAAACCCAAAAAAGAGCATCTTCTGGTTCAAACTCAGCCATATCAACAGATACAATAGTATCATCTTTTATAATAATAACACATTTTTCATCAGAGATATTATTTATAACCTCTATTTTAAATATATTTTCACTACTTCTAGTTGTCTCTTCTAAAATCTCTTGAAAAGATTTTTTTGATATATTAGACCTAAAAATTTCACCTTTTTTTTGTTTTAAAATAGACTCTGCAACTCTCTGATTTGATTCTGTTTTTTTTAATTGAGCAAAAATATCATCATCATTTGTTATATTTTCGTTTGAGCTACTATTTTTTAAACTATCAAAATCCAAATTATTAAAATCATTACTATCAAAACTATCTGATGTGTTTTTCGCTTCTCCCATCATTTGAGCAAAAATATCATCATCATTTGTTACTTTTGTAATCTCTGCATCTGAATTTTTATTAAATAAATCATCAATAGCAGTTTGAGATGACTCATTTTTATTATTGATTGATAATATTGAGTCTATTTTAGATTTAATCTCTTTTGAATCTGTTGATATCATCCATTCAACAGCACTCATTTTCATTAAATTTTTAATGATTATCTCATTCTCTTTGTCTAAATAGAAAAGAATAGTAAGATTTTCTGTTTCAGGAAGCATTCTAAAATTTTCATGAAGATCTTTTCCTGTCTCCATTGCTAAATTATAGTTTGAAACAGCTAAATCAAACTCTGTAACACTCTCCAATAGCATTAAAGAGTCATTTAATCCATCAACATAGTAGTGACCATCTCCAAAAAGGGCTTTCATCTCATCTAAAAATTTTTTATTAGAGTCAATAAAAAGGATTCCCATTATTTCCAATCAAACATTAACCTATTAATCTAATCGGTTAAAGAGTCTATATCTGTAAAAATTAATATTCTTTTATTTAGATATTTGCTATAGTAATAGATTAATTACAACTATTCTGTTTATCTTTTTTTAATATAGATTCTAAATGTTTTAGTTCTGAAAAATCATTAACACAGTTTCCTGAAAGATCTAATTTATTTAGGTTCCCAATCTCTTTTAATGGGGATATATTTTTAATTCTGTTTTTCCATAAACTAACAGATTTTAGATATATCATATTTTTTAAAATAGAAATATCCTCTATTTGATTGTTATATGCCCAAATAGTATCCATTTTGGTCATTTTTTTTAGTGGAGATAAATCTGAAATCTGATTATTGCTTATTTGAATATAGCTTATGTTTTCAGATTCAGATATAGGGGATAAATCAGATATTTTATTATCATTTATTGATACTGATTTCAAAAATCTAAATCCTGAAAGTGGTAATAGCTCCATTATATTATTAGAGGCTACATCAAGAGTCTCTAAATTTTTCGAGTTTTCTAATCCATTTAATGATCCCAAAGAGCAATAAGAGGCTTTGAATATTCTAAGTTTTTCAAGAGATTTAAGTACTGATATAGATTCAATTGACTTATTATGAGATATCTCCAAAATTTTTAAATTTTTAAGAGATGATAGTGGTGCTAAATCTTTAAATGGATTTTTCCAAATAACAAGCTCCTCCAGTTGAGTTAAGTTTTTTAAAGGGTTTAAATCTGTAATACTATTATCATAAGCTGTTATATGGGTTAATTTTTTAAGATTTTTAAGTGGTTCTAATGATGCCACTTTATTTTTACCCATTGAGATTTTTTCAAGGTTTTCAAGTTTTGAAACAGGGCTTAAATCTAATATATTATTATTATAAATATATAGATTTTTCAGATTTTTTAATTTCTCAACTCCATTTAATGTTGTAATACTCTGATCATTACAAGAGAATGTTGTCATATTTAAAAGACTGTTCTCATCACAACTTAAATTGTATGTTCTACACTCTTTTTGAATACAACTCTCTATTCCTATTGAGTTACTTTTTTGTATACTAGGTTTTTCTGAAGATATTAATTGAGGTCTAGCAATAGGAGATATTTTTGATTCTAAAGGAGCTTTTGCTGTAACAAAAAAAAGAATAAATCCACTTAAAAACATAAAAAATAGAGCAGAAATAATTACAACTTTTAGTTGATTATTTTGTGATGTATTGTTTTTTTGTTTAGTATTATCTAATTTTACACTAAAAATAGTATTAATACTATCTATTTTATTTATTGAGTTTAATATCTCTAAAAGTTCATCTGTTGTTTGTGGTCGTTCAGATGGATTAAAAGAGGTGGTTTTATCAATAAAATTTGACAGATTTTGAGGAGGATTAACAATGTTTTTGTATTTAAAACACATATTTTCAAATGGAATATCAATTGGTTCCTTTTTTGTAAGAATATATAGTAATGTTGTTCCAAGTGCATAAAAATCGCTTTGAGGAAATGCTCTTCCTGTTGCCTGTTCTGGTGCTGAAAATCCTGTTGTTCCTACAATAGTAAAATCATTTGATACAGCTCTCTGAATTGAGCCAAAATCAATTAATGAAGGATTTTTTAAATCACCATTTTTTAAAATAATATTTGATGGTTTTATATCTCTATGAATAATTTGAGGGGTAAATGATTGTAAATATGATAGTATTTGAACTATTTTTTTTAAAAAGATTTCAATCTCATCTGTTTTAAAAATAGCACCCTCATCTAATTTTTCTTGTAAAGAGACTCCATCAATAAACTCTTGAACAATCGAGAAAGTTCCATCCTCATCATCTTTAAAAAATTCCAAATATTGTGGAATTTCTGAGTGTCTTAATGATTTTAGTGTCTCTGCCTCTCGTTTAAAAAGTTCAACAGATTTCCAATCTTTAGATTCAGAGATATGAAATTTTTTAATAATAACTTTTTCGCCAGTTATTTTCTCTGCTAAAAATGTTGTAGTTGCCTCTCTTTTTCTTAAAATTTTTATTATGTTATAGTCACTCATAAAATCCTCTTAAATTTAAAATAGAATGTTATCATATTTCAATTAAAATCACATTAAAAATCTATACTTTGTGTGTTATTTTGTGAATATTTAGAAAACTATTAATATTTTTATTTTGGGTGTAGATTTTTCGAGTAAAAATAAAAACTTAAATTCATACCTTTAAATTGAGATGCTCAAAATCTATTTTTATTATTTTTTAAGATTAATTTTGATTTTTATTTATTGATAAAGGGCATCAACAAACTGAGGGCAATCAACAAATGGATTTCTGTTGTGTTGAAACATTTCAACTTTATCATTTCTGCTTCTTTCTTTTAAATCAACCTCATCTTGAGAATGCCAAGCTCTTAAAACAGTAAATTGAGAACTATTTATATAAGTTGCAAATGTTTTATATTTAATAAGCATATAATACATTGCTCTTGCAGTATTTCCTTTGTGCTGATCTGCAACCTCAAAAGATGTTGAACCATTTCTATAACTAATATAATCATATCCAGTACATGAACTTGGACCATTAACGCCATCTGCACAATATTTATCAGAACCACCATTATCAAAAGGATAATTTGATCTTGCAGAATTTACATAAGCTCTTGTTGGAAAAAGATGGTGTAAATCTGCTTCTGCATTTGGGTCACTTAATTGAGAATCAGGCCATGTGTGTTCCCAGTTCCAAATTTCATTAGCTGGTTTATCAGCACAACCATCACATCCTTTATGAAGTAAATTAAAATCATCTACATAAGGATGAGAACCATATTCTCCAGTATAAATACACATGATTGTACCATTATCATTATCAATATAACTAAACATTGCAATTCGGCCATCATCATATCCCCAAGAACTAAAATTTCTATTTACAATTATTTTTAACTCATCTGCAAGAGCTTGTCCTTTTAGACCAAAAGCTGAAGAGTATATTTCTGGATTGCAATATGGAACTGCTTCACAAATACCATTATTATCTTGAAATCCACTATTACAAAGACAAGTGAATTGAGTTGCAGATTCTGGATTACATCTATTTCTATTCTCCTCAACACAAGGAGTGTTTTCACAAGGATTAAGGCAGATATCTTCAGATGGATAGTATCCATCTAATTGATTGCAAATACATGATGGAGTCTCATTCTCAACAACACAAATCTCACCATTACCACACTCAATTGTATTACATAATTGAGAATGATCAACTAAATCCTCTATTTTTCTTGGTAATATTTTATACTCTTGATAGTGATATGTTAAAACTCCTACTATCTCTGTAAGTTTTGTTCCAGATGATAGATTATATGAAAAAATATCCTTTCTTAAAGAGAATTTTGCTCCAGAGTTATCTGTAATTGCAAGATTTCCACTTGATTCTGAGCCAACAGTAAAATCACCTCTTACTCTTACAATCATAGATTCATATGGTTCAACCTGATTTGTTGATATTGAGGAGGCTGTTATATCTTTTGGTTCAAATATCTGATTATTTGATGATGTTATTGAAATTGAATCAATTGTATCAGAAACAATCTCTGATAAAAGATAATACTCTGTATAAACACCAGTCATTGATATTTTATCACCAATATTAATATTTTTAGTACCTGCTGTTTTAAAGTATATATAGATTCCTCTATAACTATCTCCACTCTCTTGTATAAAAACCCCTTGAATCAACTCTCCATTATAAACCACTCCAGTAACTATCCCATTTACAGTTACAGTTGTTCCTTCAGAGTATACTTTTGTTCTAACTTCATATATAGTTTCACCCATAACAACTTGTTCACATTGATGAGTTGTTGTATTACACTCCTCCTCTTCTCTACAAGAGCTATTATCAAGACATTTTCCTGATAGAAGATCGCATTTCGAGTCAGTTTGATTGCAGGATTGATATGTTGTATCACACTGAGAGCAATCAAAAACAGATTTTAAATCACATTTTTGTTCATCTAAATTACACACCTCTGTTTCTGAATTACATTGAGAGCAGTCAAAATCATTTTTACTCTCTTTTGTACTATCACAGGATATTAAAATTAGTGATAGCAACATAATTAAAAAGCTTTTTTTCATAAAATCCTCAAAAATAGTAAAACTATATAAAAAAACCCAATCCTCTCTTATAGAATGATTGGGTTTTTCATACTATATTGGAATTTAAAATTTGTCAAATAGGTTTATTATTGTTTACATTTTTTTTTCATTATATGCTAAATTCTTTTTCTCCATTTATGAAACATATATGCAGAAAATAGAAGAATCAATCCAGAGATCATAAAAACAGTTATTTTTTCAATAAAACTTCTTGTTTCTAAATCATAAACTAAGATTTTATAAACAACAATCAAAAATAGAATAAAAGAGAATTTTGATAAAAACTGAAGGTTTTTACCAATTGAGATAAACAGTAATGCAATAGAGTGAAGAATCAACATTAGTGTGATGAGAATGGATGATTGATCATTCATAAGCTCTAAAAGTGAGAATGAATAGAATGATATAAATAGTATATTTATATATAGATGCTCCACTTTATACCAAAAGCCTATTTTTTTCTCTTTTTTTATTAAAAAATAGAAAGAGGCAATAAATATTATAAAAATAGGTATAGTTACACTAAAAGAGGTATATTTTAAACTGAATTGGGTTATTATTAAAAATAGAAGAGCTGTTTTAATCCAAAACCAAAATCTATTAAATTTAAAAAACATCCAAATAATAAGTGTTAATAATGGAACAATATATGAAAATAGTATGTTTTCATCACTATATCTACCATTAAAAACAAAAAATAGAGATGATAATGTTATAAAATATAGATATATCTCTATAAATACTCTATTTTTTCTATTAAAATATAGTAAAATAGATAAAATTAAAACTCCTATAAAATGCCCTAAACTCCATAGCATAAAATGATTTCTTACACCAATTTTAACTATATCAAGAGTTACTATTTGGAGTATAATTGAGATATAAAGAGCTATTTTTAGGGCATCTCTTTTAGTCAATTTAAATATAGCATAATATAAAACAGGAATTAACCAATATATTAAAAGTGTAAAAGAGTACTCCTGTTTAAATGCAAAATAGAATGGAACTATTGGAATAATTAGATAAAAAATAGTTCTAAATTTGTAAAAAATTGGATATAAAAGAGAGTCTTTATGATGTTTCTCAACAAAAACCTGTAGTAACCATAGAGTTGTAAATAGCTCAATAATTGCAACTTTCCCAAAAAGAGGCTGATGAGAAAAATGAAGAGAGTTAGAAAATATAATTGATATGTAAATCTCAACTAAAATTAATGAAAAAGTTAATGCAGAGGCAATTTGGCCAACTTTTAATCCCTCTAAAAGAGATAGTAAAAGCCAAAATATAGCAACAACTGGGGTTATATTTAATCCCCACTCTTTTAAATAAACTATTGCAAAAAGATAGGATACAGAAACAATCCAAAAAGGGAAAAGTTCTGAAACAGATTTATATAATAATGGGTTT
>JAFGXH010000101.1 GCA_016936735.1 bacterium | reverse complement strand
TTTTTATAAAAAAAATAGATAAAAAAAGTGATTTTTAAAGATAAAATATGATATAAGTTTTTGCTTTATAACTTTTTAGTTAGGATTTTATATGGCCTATATTTATGAAAAAATAGAGAGATTAGCAGAGGCAGTTGATGGTAAAATTCTATCTGCCAAAAATTTTAACAATTTTTCAGGAGATTTTTTTATAGATTCAAGAAAAGCTCCTAAAAATGGACTATTTGTTCCTTTAAAGGGTTCAAATGTTGATGGACATACTTTTATTGAAAATGCCTTAAAAAATGGTGCAGCAGGATATTTTAAAGAGAGAAACTACCCTTTTGATAACTCTTTAGATGGCTTTTGTATTGAGGTTGAGAATTGTGAAGAGGCTTTACAAAAAGCGGCTAAATATCTTAGAGAATCTCTTTCTGTAAAAATTTTGGGAATTACTGGAACAAATGGTAAAACCTCAACAAAAGAGATATCTGCCTATATTCTAAAAAAACTTGATTTAAATATCTACTACTCCATTAAAAATCTGAATAATCAGATTGGAACTCCTCTAAATATCCTAAATTTAAAAGAGGAGCATCAATTTGCAGTTTTTGAGATGGGAGCAAGTGGTATTGGTGATATTGAGCTTTTATCATCAATATCAAAACCAGATGTTTCATTAATCACAAATGTTTCACCTGCACATTTAGAGGGTTTTAAAACAGTTGAGAATATTTTAAAAACCAAAACAGAGATTTTTAATCATACAAAGAGTTGCGGAGTTATAAATATTGACAATAAATATTTAAAAGAGTTTGGAGAGTTAAAAAATTTTAACTTTAATGAAAAACCACTCTACTCTTTTGGTTTTAGTGAAGAGGCAAACCTTAAAATTCTTAATATTTCCCAACATGATTTACCAAATGGGTATCAAATTAGTTTTAAATATAACTCAAAAACCTACTCATTAATATCATATCTTTCTGGGGTTCATAATGCCTTTAATTTGGTTGCATCAATATTCTCAATACATCTTTTAACAGATATCTCAATTGAGAAAATTGTTGAGGCATCAAATGGAATAGATATATCAATTGATGGAAGAATGAGAAAAATTCAGTTTGAAAATAGTGTTATTTTTGATGATTCGTATAATGCAAACCCAGCAAGTGTTCAAGCAGGAGTTGAGTATTTTTCAAAAAACATTAGAGAAAATGGTTTCTCTATTCTTATTTTAGGTGAAATGAGAGAGCTTGGAGATGATTCTCATATATATCACCAAAAAATTGGTGAATTTTTGAATAATTACAGATTTGATGATATTTTACTTTTTGGAAAAGAGACAATAAATATAACAAAATCTTTATCTTTAACACAAAAAGTTAGCTACTTTGAGTCTATTGAAGAGTTATCAGAGTATGTTGAACAACAACTCAAAAAAAATGATAAATCAGATATTTACATAAAAGGCTCACGGGGAAATCAACTTGAAAGAGTTATTAATTTTATTATGAGTAATAATTAATACTTTTATATTTTTTTAAAAGAACCCCCACCCTAAATCCCTCCCCAATACTTGGAGAGGGACTTGAAGAGAGAAAATAATTTTATTATTTTTTTAAAGAAGATGCTTTTATTTATAATTTTTTTGTTAAATATTAAATATAATTTGGAGGTTTTATGATATATTGGCTTATTTATGATGTTTTAGAGCTTGGGGATAAAATTGCCCTATTCTCCTATATCACATTTAGGGCAGCAATGGGAGCATTAACAGCTCTTTTAATGGCATATTTTCTGTATCCACCATTTATTAGATATCTTAAAAAAATTGGTGTTGGAGAGGCAGCAAAAGAGGATGCCCCAAAAGCACATCTTTTAAAAGCAGGAACACCAACTATGGGTGGAATAATGATTGTTTTAACTGTTATTATTCCTGTTTTATTATGGAGTAGATTAGATAATACATATATTACAATTGCAATGCTATTTATGTTCTCTTTTGCTGTTATTGGTTTTTTTGATGATTTTATAAAGCTTCGCTATAAAAAAAGAAGAGAAAAATGGGTTGAAACAAAACAAAAAGAGTGGATTACAACTCATGAAGACTCTGATGATAGCATGATTTTAAGCACAGAGAATCATCAAAGAAAAATGGACTCTTTTATATCTCTTATATCTGAATTTTTACAAGAGGATGTAAAAGTTGAAGAGGTAAAAATTCTTGATGAGTTAAAAAGTGAGTTATCAGATTATCTCAAAGATGATATATATCAACTCTATTTCAAAAGAAACAAAAAAGATATAGTTATCAAACTTAGAGAGATTTGGAAAAATAAAAATAAAAGATTTGAGGATTGGGATAGATTTTTAATTCAAAAAAATCTTAGAAAAGAGAGTTTTAAAGATTTTCAAAATGATATAGTTAACTTTCTTGATGCCTCTTTTCAATTTAAATTTCAGGAGAAGAAAAAATTAGAAACTCTTGTTGATGAGTGGTATAGATGGATTAGTATGCCTTATGCTATTCAAGAGCTTGAGAACCAAAAAAGGAAATGGATATCTGCTTTTAATGTTGAGGAGAAAAAAAGAAGAACTGTTGTGAAAGATGTTGATGGATTAAGAGGAAGTTTCCGTTTTGTAATGGAGTTTTTAATATCTGGTGGACTTCTTTTTTGGATGTTTTTACATACAAACTACTCCACTATTTTACAAATCCCATTTTTAAAAAATGTTCAATTTGATTTAGGTGCTGGATATATATTTTTTGGAATGTTTGTAATTGCTGCTTTTGCAAACTCTGTTAATCTAACAGATGGGTTAGATGGTCTTGCAATTGGTCCTGTTATGGTAACAATGGTTGCAATTTCAGTTTTAACATATATAACAGGTCATGCAGAGTTGGCAAAATACCTTAATGTTGCATATGTTAAGGATATTGGTGAGTTAACAATTTTCTCTGCAACAGTTGCTGCTGCTGGAGTTGGATTTTTATGGTTTAATACCTATCCTGCTCAGATTTTTATGGGAGATGTTGGTTCGCTTGGTCTTGGTGCATCTATTGGTAGCCTTGTTATTATGAGTAAAACAGAGGTGTTATCACTTATCTTTGGTGGAATTTTTGTTATGGAGGCTTTAAGTGTTATTCTTCAAGTCTCTGTTTACAAAACAAGAAAAATTCGTATATTTAGAATGGCTCCAATTCATCACCATTTTGAGAAAAGTGGTCTTCATGAAAACAAAATTATTGTTAGATTTTGGTTAATATCAATAATTCTTACATTAATATCAATTATAACTCTAAAAGTTAGATAAAATATACTATTTTAAAGTTATAGTCTCCTCTTTACCATCTAACACTCCTATAAATTTTTTATTAGATTCAAATTTAATAGAGTCATATTTCAACTCTATTAAAACTTTTCCATTTTTGTCAATAACCCCCCACTTTCCTCCTGTTACCATTGTGTGTTCATCCATTGCTTTGAATACAACATCATTTGCAACAATCGAGTATCCTTTGTAAAAAGGCTCTGCAAAATCAAAAGATGGCTTTACTGTTATTTTATTTTTTTTATTAATAAAACCATATTTTTTATTTTCAATAACTCTTCTTAAACCATCATGAAAATCATCTGGAGCATTGTCAAAAAACACAACATTTGCTATTTTGTTTAGTTTAGAGTCATACATCTCAAAATATTTCTCTTCTAAATTATATATGTATATAAGCTCTTTGGTGTTGTATGGACTATTTAACTCTTTTATCTCAAATTGATTCTCTTTTGAATTTTCTTTAACTTTAATAGCAAATTTTTGAGAGATAGAGTTTTTCTTTCCTTTTATTTTATAACTATAAACAAAAGAGTATAAATGATCTTTTTTCTCAATATCAATATAAAAACTATCTTTTTTATAATGAGAGTTATCAAAAAACAGATCTTGAGATACTATATTTGTATCCTTTTTGAAATTAGCATATATTCTTGTAACAAATGGTGATGAATTATCTGTTCTAAAAGACTCTTTGCCCTCAATTTGAAGGCAAAATCCCCCTTTATCAAATTCATAACATTTACTCTTATCATCTGTATCATTGTTTGATAATAGATTAAAAGAGAGAAAAACAAAAAAGGATAATAGTAGTTTTCTCATATGAATCTCCTTGAAATAATAGTATGTCATTGTAACCAATTTTTAGATAAAAATCTATATAAATTCTCATGTTTATATAGATTTTACATAATCAATTACTCCTTAGATGTATTAAAATAAATTTTATTCATGTGAATCTATTCAAATAGAAAAATTATTACACTTTTTTCTCTTTTATTATTTATAAAAACAAAAAAAGTCTATTTTTTTATTTTGTAAACAGATTAGGAGATTAGTATTATTTTGAAATTTGTGGATTTAATAAAAGTATTAAATTCTATTCAGCTTTGATATCTAAAATAGCATGAAGTCCATCTTTGGTAAATGATAAAGAGAAGCCTAGCTCTTTTTGGTTAAAAAATGGCTCAAAATATCTCTCTACCATTTTGTAGTCAATATCACTCTCAAAGGATTTGTCTATATTTTCAAGAATAAAACCATATTTTGAGAAAAACTTTGAACTATCTTTTGGATATTGCTCAATTTTTGTTGTATTAATATTTTTTCTAACAGCAACTATTAGTTTTTCTAGCATGTTTTTCTCATAAACTAATCGCTCTTTTTTTATTTGATTTGGAAAAACTTTTACAACTAAAGAGCCATTATCTTTAGATATAGATGGTTCTGCTGATAATATATATCTTGCATACTCCTCTGTTGTTGTGATATTAAATGTTTTTCCTTTAAAGAATATATAAAATCTAAATGTAAAAATCTGAAATATATTGAGTTTTAAAACTGCAACTTTTTTTCCATCAATCAATACTGTATATCCATCAAGGGAGAAATCTCTACCATCATTAAAATTGGATATTTTGGAAAAAGAGTCAAAAAAGCCCTCCTCTGCTTTTACCTCATCAAAGCTATCTTTTAGGTCGAAAGATGCTCTAACAGGATGAAAAAGAATCCAACTTAACATAATAATGAAAAATTCATTTCTACCCCTGAAACTCAATCCAAGCTCAGTAATAAAGGCTGAGCTATCAAAATCTATCATAGGATGAGCATCCATTATATGAAAAGAGATTTTATCTCCACCATAAGTTGAGAAGAAATTACTGAAAGGATTTGCTTTTGAGCTATTATAATCATCTAATAAATTTGTTGTAACATAGTCTAAAGCCACTTTTATTTGGTGTGAAAAATGTACACCAGCAGCAGATATCTCATTTGGATAGTTATCTATTGATATATTGCTTGTTGTTGGAAATGAGCTTGAAAACATTTGATAAATAGATGAGTTTATAAGTGGTAAAATATGTGTTTCAACTCTTATATTACCATCTTTTGATGTTATTTTTATTCCAATTGGGTCAAAATACTCTCTCCATAAATTATGATAATTTTGTGCAAATATGGTATACTCAGATTTCTCATCAGCAGATATTTTTGTCACCTCCATCTCAATATTTGGAGTCATAAAACCTGGTTTTCCAACAATTTTGGATAAAACAGTACCATCTTTTTCAATTGTTAATGATGAGAATAGTTTTTCATAATATTTTACATGCTCTTTTCCATTTTTTTCTGGAGTTAAAACTGTAATTAACTCATTAACTGATTTAGGTTCTTTTCCTTGGATCTCTTTAAAAAGAGTTATAAATCGTTGAATAATTGATATTTTTGAAAACTCTCTTAATCTTCTTGCCTCACTAATTCTTAATTTTGGATTAACAAGTTTTCTTATAAATGGGTCAGAGAGATATATAAATATTGAGTCTTCAATTTGCTGACTATTTGTTAAACTCTTTTTATCCTCTTTTTTGAGGATTGATTTACTGTTTAATTCTGGGTTTGAACTATTTGAATCAAATGGAAAAACTTTCCTTACATATCTAAATTCAGCTTGAGTTCCAAGTGATTCTTTTTTATTTTTCATTGCATATAAGATTTTTTCAACACTTTTTTTTGAGTTTGATATAATAAATATATCTTTATCTATCTCACCAAAAACAGAGTAAATCTCTCTATTTTGAGACTCTAAAAAAGAGAACTCTTTTCCTGATATTTTGATTTTATCATCTTTTATTGAGAAATCTTTTTTAAATGATTCTCTATATATTGCGATAGTGCTTTTTAATAAAAAGCTGTTTTTAGCTTTAATAAGAAGAGTAACATCACTACCATTAATTATAAATGGGTCATTTCCAATAATAGCAATCTCATCAATAACAGAGTCATAAAACACTCTTGCCTCTTTATTCTCTTTTAGAGCAAGCTGTTTTACTATTTTCTCTTTTATTTGATAATCAACTAGATTTTCTGAATATTTTTTATAGTATGGTTCAATTTTTTTAAAACCGCTATCCCAAAAATCTAGGGCATTTTTAAGACCACTTGTGTATATATAATAAAAATCTTTTGGTGTTAAGAATGCAAGATTTGAGTGTTTAATTCTCTCTTTTTGAGAGACTAATTCATCAAATTTAATAGGAGTTATATCAATTTCATTTAGTTCCGATATATCTGATTTATACTCCTCATTAAAAACAGCAGAAATTGAGTCTGTTTGTAGGGACTCTCTTATTGCTACTCCACCAGTTAAAAGAGAGAAAAAATCTATTTTTTCTCTTCTTGAATGTTGTTTTGAGTAGCAACTATCAAATTTATAACCATGCCAAGTTTGAAGATACTCTCTCATATCTGCATAATAACCTAATAGATCTCCATTAGAGCATTTTTCAAGATAGTTAAGAGTATTTTTAATTTTATCTTTAGGAAAAGATAGTAATGTTATTGAAAATAACATTATTGATATAATTACTGTTTTTTTTAACATAAAAACCTCTAAAAAATATATACTAAAAACCTATTGTATCTGATTTTACTATTTAAAGTCTATAAATAATAAAAAAAGATATAAAAAATATCATAATTTAAAAAACGATTTGTTTTATGAAAAAAACATGTTATAATCTGCCGTTTTATTGGAGTTATTTATGCAGCAACAGAAAAAACAGATAACAGCTATAACACCAACTCGAGAGGATGATTATCCTCAATGGTATTTACAGGTTATAAAATCGGCTGATATGGCTGAAAATAGTGATGTTCGTGGCTGTATGGTTATTAAACCATGGGGCTACTCTATTTGGGAAAATATTCATTTTGTTCTTGATGATATGTTTAAAGAGACTGGCCATAAAAATGCCTATTTTCCTCTTTTTATTCCCAAAAGTTTTTTTGAAAAAGAGGCAGAACATGTTGATGGTTTTGCAAAAGAGTGTGCTGTTGTAACTCACTCAAAATTAGAGCAGGATGGAAAAGGTGGGCTAAAACCAGCCTCTCCTCTTACTGAAGAGCTTATTGTTCGTCCAACAAGCGAAACAATTATTGGAGCCTCTTTTGCGAAATGGGTTCAATCATATAGAGATTTACCAGTTTTAATTAATCAGTGGGCAAATGTTGTAAGATGGGAGATGAGAACTCGCCTATTTTTGCGTACAGCAGAGTTTTTATGGCAAGAGGGACATACAGCTCATGAAACAGAGTTAGAGGCAATTGAAGAGACTGAAAAAATGCTTGAGGTTTATGGTGAGTTTGCAGAGCAATTTTTGGCAGTTCCTGTTATTAAAGGGAGAAAAACTGCCTCTGAAAGATTCCCAGGTGCTGTTGATACATACTGTATTGAGGCTATGATGCAGGATAAAAAAGCTCTTCAAGCTGGAACTTCTCACTTTTTAGGGCAAAAATTTGCAAAAGCATCAAATATAGTTTATCAAAGTCGTGAAGGCTCTCTTGAGTATGCTTGGACAACATCTTGGGGTGTTTCAACAAGATTAATTGGTGCTCTTATTATGGCTCATAGTGATGATAATGGTCTTGTTCTACCTCCACGAATTGCTCCAGCACATATTGCTATTATCCCGATTTATAAAAATGATGAGGATAAAGAGAAAATAATGGAATATATTCAAGAGCTTCAGAGTGCATTAAAATCTCTTCGTTATTTTGATAGAAAAATAAGAATTGAGATTGATGCAAGAGATATATCTGGAGGTGAACGCTCTTGGAATTGGATTAAAAAAGGGGTTCCAATAAGATTAGAGATCGGTAAAAAAGAGCTTGAAAATAGAACATTTTTTATGGGTAGAAGAGATTTAGAGCCAAAAGATAAAAAATCTATATCATTTGATGATTTTGTTGGATCAATATATGATATATTAGACTCTATTCAGGAGAATATTTTTCAAAAAGCTCTTAAATTTAGAGATGAAAATATTATCTCAATTGATGAAAATAGTGAATTTTATAGATTTTTTACCCCAAAAAATAGTGAGAAACCAGAAATACATGGTGGATTTGTAAAAGCTCATTGGTGCGGAGATCCTGCTTGTGAGGAGAAAATAAAAGAGGAGTTAAAAGTTACAATTCGCTGTATTCCTTTAAATAATATAAAAGAGGAAGGTGTTTGTATCTGTTGTGGTAAAAAAAGTTTAGAAAGGGTTATTTTTGCCAAAAGCTATTAGTATTTTACTATTAATTGTATCTATATTTGGATGCTCTAAAGATGGTTCAAAAAAGATTACTCAATCTGAAGTACAAATAGAGGTTGTAGCTGTTAAACCATCTTTAGAGAGTATTCCATATAGTAGAGTCTCTACAAAATTTACCAATAATAGTCAAACAACAATTACAATTGAGAACTATAAACTTCAATATAAAGATATTATAAAAAATATCAAACTTAATAAAAAAATTGTTTTAAAGCCTAATGAATCCTATATATCGACAACAAAATTTGGAGATAAATGGAATTTAAAAAAAGAGGATTTTAAACCATTTATTGATTCAAAATAGTCTCTTTTTATAATTTCAAAAAACTATGTGTAAAATATATAGCATTTTTCTATTACTTTGTTATTTAGATATTTACAAAAAACAATCAAATTATGGAGGTTTTAATGAATAGATTATCTGGTAAAACTGCACTTATAACAGGAGCATCCTCTGGAATAGGAAAAGCTACAGCAAAAGAGTTAGCTAAAGTTGGAGTTAATCTTACCCTTCTTGCTCGCAGAGAGGAGTTATTAAATGAGCTTAAAGATAAACTAATAGAGATAAATTCAGATATAACTATTGAAATTATTGTAGCTGATGTTAGAGATAGAGATGATATCTCTATAAAATTAAAAGATAGAGTTTTTGATATATTGATAAATAATGCTGGTCTTGCTAGTGGTTTAGATAAAATACAAAATGGAGATATTGATGACTGGGAAAAAATGATTGATACTAATATTAAGGGGGTTTTATATGTTACAAAAGCTATTATAAATGGTATGATAGCAAAAAACTCTGGTCATATTATTAATATTGGAAGTATTGCAGGTCATCAAGTATATCCTCTAGGAAATGTTTATAATGCCTCAAAATATGCCATAAAGGCTCTTTCTGAAGCAATTAATATTGATTTAGTTGGAACAAATATTAGAGTCTCATCAATTGATCCAGGAGCTGTTGAAACAGAATTCTCTATTGTGCGATTTCATGGAGATTCAGACAGAGCTTCAAATGTTTATAATGGGTTTACTCCACTTAAAGGAGAGGATATTGCAGAGACTATTTTATTTGTATTAAATGCTCCAGAGCATGTGAATATTCAAAATATTTTAGTAACTCCAACAGCACAGAGAAATGTCTATATAACACATAAAGAGCTATAGGTTAAAAAAAATAGATTATCTACTTTTCAATTTAAATAACTATTTGACAATTTTCATGAGTACATATTTGAGTAAAACTATTTTTATTTTCAGGAAAACCAAAATTAGCTCTATTTGGATTATCTGATGATATATATAGAATTTGATGAAATGGGTTGTAGTACTGAACTCTATTTTGTTTAATTTTTTCAAAATTAAAGATATCAATCTCTTTTTTATTTGGAGTTTCAAAATAAGAATCATCTGATTCAAACATGATTTTAAGAGTCTCTACCCCCTCAATAAAATAGTACACAGATTCAACAGCAGTTGTATAACCTAAAGGATATCTTTCAAACTCCTGTAAAACTTGCTTAAAAGCATTTTTAGATATATCTAGTAATTTTAAATCTCCAATAAGAGTACCAAGTTTTGCAAAAAATCTTATTGAGCCATTAAATCCACTTGGATAGGCACCATCATGCATTACAATAGTAGCCTCTGGTGTCTCTGTTTTATCTTTTTCAGTTAAATAAAAGAGTCCATTATCATAAAATCTATCTGCAATAATATTTGCAACTTTTATAGATTTTTCTAGATAATCATATAAAAATGTTGCCTCATAAAGAGCTAAATATGCCTCTCCCAAATATAAATAATCATCTAAAAAGGCAGGAATTTTATTTGAATCTGTTCTGTAGAGAGAGTCAATATCAAAATTCTCTATAATTTTTTTTGCAATATGGAGATATTCAGCATTATCAAAATATAACCCAGCATAGGCATAAGATTTAGCAATCATACAGTTCCACTCTGTTATTATTTTTGTGTCAATTGATGGCTTTACTCGTTTTTCTCTAAAAAGTTTTAATTTCTCAATTAAACTATTTGGAACTCCTATTTTTTTAAGAGATAAAACTATTTTTCCATCAAAATTACCATTTTTAGGAATATAAAAGTGTTCCTCTAAAATATTAAAATCTGATTTAAAAAATATTTCTAACTCCTCATAGTCCCAAACATAGAAATCACCCTCAGAACCATTTGAATCAGCATCAATTGCACTATAAAAAACACCATTGGGTGTTTGTAACTCTCTTTTTAAGAACTGATTAATCTCCTCTACTGTATTTTTAAAAAAATCATCTTTTGTAACTCTCCAGCACTCTGTAAATAGCTCTATCATACCAGCTTGATCATAAAGCATTTTTTCAAAATGTGGAATATTCCACTCTTTATCAGTTGCATATCGATGAACTCCAAATCCAATTTGATCATAAATACCAGACAATCTTATTTTTTTTGCAGTCTCTAATGCCATATCAATATTATTCTGTTTTTGAGTTCTTAAAAGATAACTCCACTCATGAAAAACTGGAAATTTAGGAGCTCCTTTTGAGCCTTTATTTAAAACATCAAAAGTTTTATAAAAAAACTCCTCTGTTTTACTCAAAATATCTTGATATTCAAGCATTTTACTATTTGAAGTTTGATAACTCATAAAACTCTGTTGCTCTATCACCTGCTCTATTTTCTCTTTCTCACTCCTCCAAATCTCTGAAATTTGAAGTAAAATTGATTTAAAACTGGTTTTTGGGAAATATGTTCCTGCAAAAAATGGCTTTCTATTACTATGTAAAAAAACAGATAAAGGCCAACCAGCACCACCTGTTGTTTTTTGACAATAATCAATATAGTATGAGTCAATATCTGGTCTCTCCTCTCTATCAACTTTTATTGCAATAAAGTTTTTATTTAAAATCTCTGCAATAGTCTCTGATTCAAATGATTCATGAGCCATAACATGGCACCAATGACAAGCAGCATAACCAACTGATAAAAATATTGGTTTATTCTCTTTTTTTGCTAAATTTAAAGCCTCCTCTCCCCAAGGCATCCAATTAACTGGATTATTAGCATGTTGTTGAAGATATGGAGAGTTCTCTTTATTTAATCTATTCACTTTGTCCTTAAGAAATAATCTGTTTACTATTTATTAAGCTTTACTATAAATAGTAGTTTGTAATTATAACAATATAGAAATTATTTTATTTTTATCTTTATCTTTAAAACAACTTTATAGATTATATTTTTGTTATTTATGAAAAAATAATTTCTATTGTTTTCTGTTGAGATGCAAGTTAAGAGATATTTAAATTACTGTTATTATAAAGTGTTGTTATTATTTTATGAGTTTAAAAGATTATTTATGAAGCTCAACAATAGTTACTGCATCACCACCATCATCCTGTTCTGCACGTTGATATTTCTTAACAAGTTCATGTTTTGAAAGATAGTATCGAACATGTTTTTTAAGTTTTCCTGTTCCATGACCATGAATAATATATCCATAAAATCTTCTATTCATTAATAGTTGATTAAAAAACTCCTCAATCATACTTTCAGATGAGTATGTATCAACCCCAATAATATCAAGAGTATTACCAGGAGTTCTAAACATTGGCTCCTCCTCTGTTTTTTGAATTTGAGTTGAATCATCAGATATTATATCATATTTTTTAAGTATTTTTTTAACCTCATCCTCTTTGGTTTTTTCAATATGATAAAGATCATTTGTAGTAGTAGTGATTTTCATACTATTTTCAGTCTCTAAAATAACTCTATTTCTACTAATTTGAACAACTTTACCATTTTTACCAATTGAGTAAATAAAGTAACTATTACCCTCTTTTAAATCCTCAAAAATTACACTTTTCTTATCTGATGTTTGAGTCTCTTTTTGAAGTTGTTTGATATTTTCCTGTTTTTTATCAGATTGCTCTTCAAGTTTTTTTAAAAGATGCTCTGTATCTTTTTTACTTTTTTGGTTAAGTTCAAATAGATATCTCTTCATTTTGTCAACAGTTTTATCAATCTCCTCTTTTAAAAGTTTCTCTTTATTAAGTTGAAATTGAGACTTTTCCATTTTGAATTTTCTAGCATCCTCTTTATATTTCTCATATTTAGAGCGTTCATCTTCAAGAGTTTTCATCATAGAGTTATACTCATCTATCTGAGCATTAAGTCTAGTTATTAACCGCTGTGTATCAGATTCAGCATGAATAAGATATTTTGATGCCTTATCAATAAGTATTTGGCTAACATTTAACTCTTTAGCTATTTGAAGTGGCTGAGACTCATTAATTTGGTTGTAAAAGAGTTGATATGTTGGTTTCATTGTTGTTGGATGAAGTTTTACTGAAGCATTAACAAATCCCTCTTTCTCTAATGCATGATATTTTAACTCATTATAGTGTGTTGTAACAATAACATGAGCTTTTTTTTCTGAAACAGCATCTATATACCCTTTTGCTAAAGCCACTCCAGTTGATGGGTCTGTGTTTTGAAGAATCTCATCAACAAGAACAATATCACCATTTTTAGCATTAATAAAGGCTCTATCCAGCTCTCTTAAGTGTGATGTAAATGATGATTCACTATTTTGAATAGATTGCTGATCTCCAATAACACAATAGAGTCTGTTTTTTATATATATGGATGAGTTCTCTTCAACAGGTGGAAATATTCCAGCATTAACTAAAAGATATATCATTCCAAAAGTTTTTAATGCAACAGTTTTACCTCCAGCATTTGGACCAGATACGATAAGAGCATAATCACCATTTTTAAGATTGATATCAATTGGAACTGTTTTTCTATTCTGTAGTTTCATAAGTGGATTTATAGCCTTCTTGAGATTAATCTCAAAGCTACTATTTAAATTAACTCGATATCCACCCAATATTGAAGATAAAAGATATCTTGCATTTAAATAATCTATCTCAACATATGATTTAATCATTAAATTGATAGAAGGAAGCATAGGTTTTAACTCTTCTATAAGCTCTTTTAGAATTTTCCTAATCTCCTCCTCCTCTTTCTGTTTTTCAATTATCAAACTATTATTTACTTGAACAATATCTTGTGGTTCAATGAAAACAGTCTCACCTGTATTTGAACGATCATGAATAATCCCTTCAATATGTTTTTGAAAACTGGATTTTACAGGTAGAACAAATCTATCTTTTCTAATTGTATAGAAATCCTCCTGTAGATATTTATTTAAATCTCTTTTTTCAAGATACTCCTGAATTTTAGCTCTAATTGATGCCTCAAGATTTCTAATTCTTTTTCGTATCTCTAAAAGCTCTTTTGATGCTGTTGATTTAACTTGACCATTTTTATCAATTACTCTATAGATTATTTTATCTATTGGTGAGTAGCTATCCTCAAAACTTTGTAAAAAATTCTGAAATTTTGGCATGTTTTTAAGTTTTTCGCTTTTATCTAAAATATTTTTTAAAGACTCAGCAAATACAGCAATCTCTAAAAAATCCTCTGGATTTAAAAGTAATCCCTTTTGAATATATGGAATATGCTGAGTTATATCTGGTTGTTTTAGAAAATCAAAATATGATTGATCCTCTAAAAATCTAAAAAGTTCAGATAGAATCTCAAAATATCCCTCTAATTTACTATAGTCTAAAAAGATTTTTTCTGAAAATACTCTAAATGATTCTGAAAACATTAAGTTTTCTGTAAAATATGGTTCAATTTGGTCAAAATCCAACTGTTTTAAAACCGATTTCTCTATCATAAATATCCTTTAAAATTTAATATAGCTTTTTTAAGTTGAAAAAATATATATATCAATTTTAGTGGGTTAAAACCACACTGTTCATTAAAATAAATATTCTTTTATTTAGATATTTGCTATATATATCAAACTTTTGTATGAAAAAATTAGATCTCTTTTAAAAGTTTTGAAACAGATTGCTTCTTATTTATATTATGAATAACTTTTGCAAAAAGTGGAGCCATTGATACCTCTGAATACCACTCTGTGTTTTTTACAAAACTATCACCCCAAAAAACAGCATCTGTTCCTAAAACCTGTTTAAACATCCCTTTCTCATAGGCATTTTGAAATTTTTCAATTCCATTACCATTAAAAAATGGTAATGATATAGCAATATGAATATCTTTTGCACCTAAATCTTTCAAAGTGCTCATTGCATGGATAAGTGTTCCACCTGTTGCAATCATATCATCAACAATTATAACATTTTTATCCATAACATTTCCTACAAGTCTCATACTTTCAATTGTTGATGCTTTTGTATATATTCTTGCTTTATCAATAACTGCAACACCAAAACCAAGAGCATTTGAGTATAATCTTGCTCTCTCTGTACTTCCCATATCTGGAGCAACAATAACAGTATTTTCAGCTGAAAATCCCCCAGATTTAAAGTGATCTATAAATATCCCAGAGGCATGTAAATTCTCTAATTTAGCTTTAGAGAAAAATCCCTGTATAGCCTCCGAATGGATATCAAGTGTTATAATTCGATTCACCCCTGCAGCCTCAAGATATTTTGCAACAAGTTTTGCTGTAATTCCCTCTCTCCCTTTTCTTCTCTCCTGTCTTGAGTATGGGAATTGAGGAATTACAGCTGTTACAGATTCAGCATCAGCCATTCTTGCAGCATCTATTGCTGTTAGTAAAATCATTAAATTATCATTTATCGTTCTCTCTGAGAGAGGATCATCCATATTTTGAATAATGTAAACATCATCACCTCTAATATTATCATCAATAACTGTTTTTACCTCTTGATTTGCAAAAACATGTTCATGTGAATTTGGAATATAGAGTCTAAATGTTTTATCTTGAAACTCTATTCCTCTTAATTCATCTACTACTCTATTATAAAAACCTCTTCCCGATTCACAAGAGAGCATTGTAAGTGTTCCTCTATCCATTTTATATCCTAAAAATTAAATTACAATTGATAAATACTACCTATTAGAAGAGCATTATATACAACAAAAAAATATTATTATATTTTTTCAAACTCTTTTTTATTATCTAATAGTTCAGATATTGAAAGTTTATGGTTTATGTTATATATAACCTCTGCAAAAAGTGGTGCAACAGATAGCTCTTTATACCACTCATATTTTTTGCAAAACTCTTCACCATGAAATACAGCATCAGTCCCTATTACCTCTATAATTTTACCATCTTTATAGTATTTATCAAATTTTTCATCTGCATTTTTATTAAAAAATGGAAATGATGTTATCACTTTTATTGATTTAGCCCCTCTTTCAAGAAGAATATCAACTGCTTTTAAAATTGTTGTTCCAGTTGATATCATATCTTTAACCATTATAATATCTTTACCAGTAACATCACCAACAACCTGAAACTCTATTTTTTCATCTATTTCACTACTTTTTGTATAGGCACGAACAATAGCCATTCCAACATTAAATTTGTTTGCATAAAATCGAGCAACCTCTGCCGCACCCATATCATGAGCAACAAAAACAAGATTTTCATAATCTGGATTTGAGTTTTTGATATACTTCATAAACTCTCTTGATGCATATAGATTATCCATAATTGATTGATTGAAAAATCCCTGAATTGCTCTTTGATGAATATCCATTGTTAAAACCCGTTTTGCTCCAGACTCCTCAAGCATTGCAGCAATTAATCTTGCACCAATTCCCTCTCTTCTTGATGTCTTTTCATTTTTAGAGTATGGGAATTGAGGAATTACAGCTGTTACTGACTCAGCATCAGAGTGACGTGCAGCATCAACAGCAGTTAATAATGCCATAATGTTATCATGAAGATTATTTCCCTCTTTAGGATTATCAAATGTTTGAATTATATAAACATCATTTCCTCTAACATAGTCATGAAGAACTGTCTTTATCTCTCCATTTGCAAACTTTACCTCTTCAACAACTGGTGTATTTGGAGTAATTCCCATTTTTTTTAACGCATCTACAACCCTTTTAAAAAATGGTTCTCCAGCTTTACAAGATAATAATGTAAGCTTTCCTCTGTCATTTGCAATACTATCATTCACAGTTTTGCTCCATTAAATAAATGAAATAGTGTTTTGTTTTTTTCTTGTCAAGAAAAAACTCTATACAGATATATCAATTTAGAGAGAATTTTACAAATATTTTCACAAAAAAACTAAATTTTTTATAAAAAATTTTTTTTTGTATTAAAACTTGACGGTTTTTATAAAAAAAACTAGAATAGACAAGTTTAAAATTTTGAGGTCAACATGTTAAATATATCAATTCCACCAAAAAATACAGAGGAGTCTGTTTTTCTACCCATAAGATTCTCAAAAGAGGAGTTAGCAATAACAGCAGTTGCAATGGGAAATAGAAATGGTGGATATATTGTTATAGGTGATTTAGATGAGGGATTAAAACATGGGAACAATCTTCTAATCTCTTTAGAGGAGCAAGTTAAAGAGTCTTTAAAAACTCTTATAACACCAGAATTGCAATATGAGATTAGATATAAAACTTTTAATAATCAACCTCTTTTAGTTATTGAGATATCTCCACTAAAAAAAGGGACTCCATATCATTATTATATACAAACCGATTTATATGGATTTTACCATATAAGATATGTAAGAGTTCATGATGAAAATCTACCAGCAACGCTATCAATGCTTGAGGAGAGTTCAGATTTTGATGATTTATCTGGAGAGATTGAGTGTAGAAGATATAAGGATAGTTCAAAAAGAGTTCTACTTGATCGATTTGATGGAGAGTTTCCAATAAGTAGAAAAACAGTAGAGATGATTGGTTTTATAAAAAAGAATATACGTTTTGGATCAGACTGGGAATATCCTCTCGATGTATTAGAGGAGATTATTAACAACTCTATTATTCACTCTAATCCAGAAAATAGTAAAATAGTCCTATATATATTTGATTCTCATATTGAGATTCAGAATAGTGCAGACCTACAACTTACAGTAGAACAAATAAAAGATGGGTTTTTCTATTTTGGAAATAAAAAAACTCATAGTTGGTTTAAGACAAACAAAAAAGCAAATATGAAAGGGGACTCAATTATAAAAATAGTTGATAGATTTAAAACATCTAAGAGTTTTAACTTTTCGATTTTGTATAATGAGAACTCAAAAATATTCACAGTAAAAATAGAACATAGAAACCAACAAGATGACGATATAATTCAACAAGTAAAAAATACATCAACAAGTAGTGAAATGCAATATCAAGATACACCTATTAGTGGTATAAATAGTAGCTCCAAACAAGCTGAGTACAGTGGTAACGCAGATACATTTTCTACTAATAAAAACCAACAAGTTAGTATAAGCGTACTTGACGAGAATGACTTGCTGATACACACAAACAAACAAGTTGTATTAGAAAATACTACAAGTAGTTTTACTCAAACCAACAAGAAGAATCTAGAAAACGCTATTTCTTCTACAAGCTCTGCACAACAGTTGCAAGTAGATAACAATACAGCTCAAAACCAACAAGTTGAAATAGATGATTTACCATATTCAGAGTTGGTAAAAACAGATAAAAAACAACAGGTTTTTTTAAAATATCTTTCTGAACCAAGAACATCAAAAGAGATTATGTTGTATTTAGGTGTTAAAGATAGAGGTACTTTTTATAAAAAATATCTAACACCAGCAATAGAGGCTGGATTTGTTTTACTTGAGATTCCAGATAAACCACAAAGTCCAAAACAGAGATACTATAGTAATTTTTAGTTTGTAAACTCGTTAAAGTGCTCTATTTGAGAAAATGATGGAAGATACTGTTTTAATGATTTAGGAAATTCAGATCGTATATCAATTCTAGAAAGATCTCTACCCTCCTCCTCTTCCACTTTTTTTATAAAATCAACAAATACCTGTTCATCTTTATATGTATTATAAAATTTCCTCATATCTTTTAAATTCTGTATAGAAAAAGAGTCTAGTTTTTTTTCAAGATATTTTGACAGAGCATCAAGTGAAAAACCATCATGCTCATAATCATATATAA
>JAFGXH010000010.1 GCA_016936735.1 bacterium | reverse complement strand
TTTTATATATCTATATTCATAAAAAATGAGAATACAGTTTTAAATTATAATAGTTTATAAAATAAAAATAGTGTATTACAAGATAAAAAAGGTTATTAAACTTGATAATATATTATGATTAAACTAAAATATATTGAAATATTATGGAGATTTCATGAAACAGATATTAGTTATTATTAGTTTTTTATTTCTCTTTATCTCTTGTGGTGAGGATAAAGAGAGTCTTGATTTGTGTAAAGATGTTAATTGTTCAAATCATGGTAGTTGTAGTGTTAAGAATGATTCTGCTATTTGTAGTTGTGAAACTGGCTATATTTCAGATGGATTAGCCTGTATTGATATTAATGAGTGCTCTAATAATAGTCATAATTGTGAAAATGGTTATCATTGTGTAAATATTGATGGCTCTTATAATTGTGTTGAAAATAGTGATTTGTGTAAAGATGTTATTTGTGAAATATGGAAAGAGTGTAACTCAGAAAATGGTATATGTGAATTACTTAATGGAAGATGTGATTCAGAGTTAGATTGTCAAGAGAGTATGAGTTGTGATAATAATCATAATTGCATAAATCCAAACAGTCCATGTGATGGACAAAACTGTTCAAATCATGGTAGTTGTTCTGTTGAAAATAATTCAGCTATTTGTAATTGTAATTTAGGGTATATCTCTAATGGATTAAACTGTTTGGATATTGATGAGTGTCAAAACAATACAGATAATTGTAATATTAATGCAAATTGTATTAATTCTGATGGCTCTTTTAGTTGTGAATGTAAAACTGGTTATGCAGGTGATGGATTAAACTGTGAGGATATAAATGAGTGTGAAAATTTAACTCATAATTGTGAAATTGGATTTAGGTGTGTTAATAATGAGGGCTCTTTTGAGTGTGTTGAGGATATTGTAAATAGTTGTGATGGAGTTGATTGTTCAAATAATGGAGTCTGTATGATTGAAAATAATACTCCTTATTGTTCATGTAGATATGGTTATATTGAGTATCCTCAATTTGAATGTAAAAAATTATACTCACTATTTCAAGAGGCTATATTAGAGGAGAATCAGAATAAATTAGAGCTTTTTTGGGATAACTATGATGGACCAATAAGAGAAAATGATAAAATTCTATTTGTTTCACGTGGAACATCTCAAGAGATAATTAAAATAGCAGGAACATTTAACTCTTGGAATCCTAATATTAACATTTTGAATTCAGCATTTGATTCAACATTTAAATATTTAGAGATTACTGTTTTAGATAATAGTGAGATATTCTATAAATATATTGGTGGAGATTGGTATTCAGATCCAAATAATCTCTATTTTAAATTCAATGATGATAATAACTCAATTGTATATCCAGCAGGTTCTAGTAGATTGGCTCAATTAAATATACCTTCTGAAGAGTTAAATGATAGTGATGAAAGAGTTATATATATCTACTTTCCAGCAGACTATTTTATTAGTTTTAATCGATATCCTGTTTTATATATGCAGGATGGAAACAATCTACTTTATAACTCCCCATATGCCCCTTATGGAACTTGGAATATAGATTTGAATGCAGATGAGGCAATATCAGAAAATCTTGCAGAGCCTGTTATAATTGTTGGAATTACGCCTGCAAATAGAAATAATGAGTATTTACATACTATTATAGAGCGATTGGATAATACTCCTAAACTTACAGAGTATACAAACTATCTAAAAAATAGTTTAAAACCATTTATTGATAATAATTTTAGAACACTTAAAGATAGAGATAATACAGCTATTGCTGGTTCCTCTTTAGGTGGAATATCATCATTTTTTATCTCTTGGCAAAATTCAGATATATTTGGTAAAGTTGGTGTATTTTCTCCTTCATCTTGGATTGGAGAGGATGATGAGTGTTGTGCAACATCTAATGATACAATGAGAGCATTAATAAACTCATCTCAAACTATTCCAAATCTAAAAATATATATTGATAGTGGAGATACAAATTTTGATGGAACATCAACATATGAGGCTGATGCAAGAGTTTATACTGATTGGGTTAAAAATCTTTTGATAAGAAAGGGATTTGATAGTAGAGATGAGTATTTAAATGATACAAATCAACTAATTGATTACTCTATAGAAACAGATTTAGAGGAGATTCCAACACTATTTTGGTCTCAATCTACTCCAAATGGATACTCAAGTTATATCGATTATTTAAAACCAAATAATAATCTATTACATTTGGTAGGAGTTCAACAAATGCATAATGAGGCTGCTTGGAGTCAAAGATTTAAAGCTGCTTTAATATATCTTTTCCCAAAAAATTAAGATTAATTCATTTTTAGATTTTAGTTAATAGATATTTTATTCACGACAAGGACGTTCATCAACAAGAGAGTCACAATCATTATCTACTGAATCTCCACATATCTCATATTCTGGTTCCCCAACTACTGCATCACATATCTGATTACCATTTTCATCACATTTATAAATACCCTCTCTTCTACAGGCTCCAATCCCAATAAAACAGGATTCATTCATCTGAAACCCATTATCTATAATACCATCACAATCATCATCAACTCCATTACAAAGCTCTACAATAGGAAGTATATCATTTTCACAAGATGTCCATAACTCACCACCAATACAGCTTTGAGTTCCCTTTTTACATCTTGAATTTTCTCCAAAAGAGTCTGCATAACCTCTGTAGCACTCTTGGGTTTCGCCTGAATTACAACCACAGTTTTCATCTGTTTCACCATCACAGTTGTTATCAAGACCATCACCACAAACCTCTGTTTGAGGAGTTCCAGCAATAGCACCACAAATAAGTTCATCATTCTCATTACATATATATGGTGCAAATCTCATACATTGTCCAACCCCTATACTACATAATAGTTCATAAGAGCCTTTGAATGATGTTTCCATAATATTATCACTCTCATTACACTCTGAATACTCACCTATTCCATTACCATAATCATCTGCAGAGAGATATATATTAAATTGGCGAACTCCCTCTGGATTTTGAGGAGTATAATTAAAATATAGAGTTTCACGACTACCAGGAAATAGAGTCTCTGTTGTTGTAATAACACCAATTAATTCACTATTTCCTTCATTAGCAAACCCCTTATATATTGCTACTGGTATTCCACTATTTACAGATAAAGATCCAATATTTGCGACTCTAATCTCTATTTTAAAAAGTAATTGAGGACAATCCTCTCTTTCAATTTGAACCCGTTCTATAATAAAATTTGGAGCATTAAAAACCCCTTTCCCTTGAATATTAAGACGATAGTTATTATAAGTTTCCCAATTATGCTCTTCATATTGTGGAATAGATCCATCCTCATTAATGTTTGTAACATGATATGTGTGTTGATTCCATATTCTTCTTGTTCTAACCCAACTATTATCTGGTGATTCAAACACTCTTATTCCATTTGTTCCAACTTTGTTTTGTCCTGGATTAGTTCCCCACCAATCACACTCTGGATGACTACCATAATTGTTTGAACCAACAACTATTTCTGATTTTCCATCATTATCAACATCAACAACAATTGGATACTCGTTTAATGTGCCATTACTATTGATTGTTTTAAAACGTTCACTACCATCTTCACCATTATAAACTCTAAAATAGCATTGATCAGCATAAAGAACCTCATTAATTCCATCACCCTCAAAATCAAAAAGAGATGAACCTGTTGATTTTGATGAATGATCCTCTGTAAGTTTTTTCCATAAAAACCATGCTTTAGGGTTTGGTTCAATTGCATTAAAATCAACTTTTGTAACAGAGTAGTAGTCTTCACCTGCCACTGCAATCTCAAGATCTTGAATATTTTGGTCAAAATTTGCAATTGTTGGAGGACCACCACCAGCCCGTGTTGGATCCCCTATTACAAATGGTTCTATCTTAGGAATTAATGATAGATTATATATGTTAATTGTGTTGTTTGAAACAGTGACAATCTCTGGAATATCATCAAAATCTAAATCAGCCATAGCAACATAACCAGTAGCTCCACCATTATTAGGGTCTGTGATTAAACTACAATCCTCTCCTGAATAGATTTTGCTTCCACTAATAATATCCATAAATCCATCACTATTTACATCCTCTACTATTGGCATATTGCTTGTTCCACCTGAAAAAGAGCAGAAAATGGATCCATCTTCACCATTAATAATGTGATTTTGGGCAATAACTTCAGGTTTTCCATCATGGTCTAAATCTGCAATTGCAGCCGCTTTAGCACCAGATGTGCTATTAACAGTCCAAACCTCCTCCATTAAACCTGTTGATATATTATACCTAAATGCTATTAATGGATGTGGTCCAGATGAGCCTGAAACATCTTTAAATCCAATAATCTCATTGAATCCATCATTATCAATATCTCCAATAGCCAACTCCCAACCAGGAACGACTCTTGATAATAGTGCTGTATTTGCTATTTCAATACCAGTTTTTCCATCAACTACTCTAATAACACCATCTGCATTATAGTTACTACCTTTAAATGTTGAGAATATAACATCTGGTGTATCTCTCAAATTAACAAATCCATCTCCATTATCATCAGATATATTGGCAACCATTGGAGCCATCATAACATATTTGTAGTCAGGGGTATTTATTATTTGAGTACCAGGCCATTCCCAACCAATAAGAGGAGTTAATATCTCATTATATGGAGGTATAAAAACACAACCAGATTCATCATCAATATCAATACATTTTTCAGCAGTTGGATCACAAAATTGATTAACTTCACACTCATTATCATTTTGACAATCTGTTATTGGTATTGTTTTACAAATAGTATCATTCAAACAGATTTCATCACTATTACAGCATCCTGTTATAGCTCCAGAGCATGGAGTTTTTCCATTTAAACAGATTTGATCAATAACACAGGTTGTTCCATTATAATAGTAACCATCATCACATTTACACCAAAAATCCTTTTCAATATCATCAACACAAACACCATGTTCTCCACAATTAATAAATAGTGGATTACATCCTTCAATTAATTTACATTGAGTCTCATTGATAAGATGATAACCTATTGGACATTCACATTTTCCTGTTGTTTGATTACAACTACCACCATCACATATAATATTTTTACATAAATCAATATTCTCAACACATTCGAGATTTATAGAGTGATACCCCTCATTACAATTACAAAATGCAACACTATTTTCAATACTACAGCTACCATAAGGGGTGCATTTCTCATTTTCACAAAGATTTATACAGCCCTGATTAGGTATGTAGTTATAACCAGATTCACAACTACAAATTGGTTCACTGTTTTCAGAGATGATACAAACTCCATGTTCTCCACAATTAAAATCAATACATGCATCATTATCAATTTTTTTTCCATCGGATCTGTTATTACATCCAATAAAAAGTGTTAATATAATAAAATTAGCAAGAAAAAAGATTTTTTTCATAATAAAAACCTCTAAAATTATAAAACTATTTTATATTAATTTTAAGAAAAATACAATTACCTTAATGACCGATTGATTTAATCAAATCTCTTATTATAGCAAAAAATATTATCTATAATCTCTTCCTATTTTTAGAATTTGCTCATTTAACTGTTTTTCAGCTCTTTTCTGCTCATCAAGAGTCATTCTCTCTACTTTTTGGGGAGTTGCCAATTTATATGATAAAAAATCCCCAGTATTAATATTTTTTATATATTGTTTTTGATTATATACAATTGAATACTCTAAAATTTTTCCAAATTCATCTCTTCTATATGAGATAAAAACTCTATTTTTCATCTCTGTGACTTTATGAAAAAATATCTCATCAGAAAGAGATTCTGAATCAAAAATATCACACTGTTTTTTCTCTATTTCACAAAATGTCTCTAAAATATCAAATATAGAGTAGATAGTAGATATCTCTTTTTTCTGATAACTTCTTAATTTTGACCAAACAACTAAAAAAGAGACTATTTGATCCTCAAAAAGAGATATATTTTCACCAATATAACCATTTACACCTGTTGCATTAAATGATAATGGAAGCAAAAATATCTCTGTATACTCTGAGTTTGTAATAAAATTATTAAAATATTTTAATAAATCACTATCTTTTTTATCTGCAACATCATAAATTAAATAGTCTATTTTACTATTTAATCTCCCCTTTTTATCATTTAATTCCTGAAACATCTCAACATACTCCATTTTTTTTGATAATGGTTTTCCAGAGAAAAAATCACTCATACTCTCATTACCACTAGGAGTTGTTAATATTATATTTTGAAAATATAGTATATTTTTATTTTTGTTAATAGACTCTTTAAAAAACTGTTTTTTATCATATTTAAAATTTTTGACAATTATAAACAGAGTTTTGGGAGAATATGAAAGCTTTAACTCTCTTTTTCTCTTAATGTTTTGTGTAAAATCAAAAAGGAATTCAGATTTTTCATCAAATCCATTACAATCCTCATCAATATTATTATCTGGAATATCAATTGCCAATGGATTTATCTCTTTATTATAATCATCACAATCCCCAAAAGAGAATAAAGAGTAGAAGCCATCTTTATCTTTATCAAAAAATGTTTCAAGAACTCTAATATTAAATTTTTCTGTTATAAAATTCTCTTTATGTATATCAAAAAGTGTCTCTTTAATATTTATTTTATTTTGATAAAAAAATGATAATATTGATATAAAGAATATTAATGACACCACTATCACAACCAATTTTATAAAAACAGGATAGCTTTGTGAAATTGATAATAGGAGAAAAATAAGAAATATATTAAACAGAAGGATAAGAAACACTTCAAAAAAATAGAAAATTTGAAGATATATTGTCACTTTTATTAAAAAAATAGCAAGAATAAAAAAAAGTATCCAAAAACTATATTTTAAAAAAATATATAATTTTGGTGATATCCAAACACCATCTTTAATAATCTTTTTTAGAAAATATTTTTGAGAATATAACCCAAAAACACTTAGTATTAGGGCATAAAGAGCAATTATTATTGATAAAAGTAGTGTTTTTGAAACACTACTTTTTATAGTTTCAAAAGGGAATATCATAAAAAACAGAGATATTAGTAGAAGATAGATACCCCATAAATAGATTTGTATGATAATTGCCCCTTTTCTTTTATAATTATACCAAAAATTATTAAATTTTATTCTAAAAATTAATCCTTGAGATGAACTAAAAAATAGTAACCACACTATTGAAAAAATAGATGATACAGCAAATAATATTACAAAACTATTAACAAAAATAAGAAGATAAACAAATGATGATTTTATTAAACTTCCATCTTGAGGAGAGAAAAATATGAACTCTAAAATTGAAAGCAAATGAGCAAAAATTGTATTATAGTAGAGAAAATGTATGAAATTTTTCACAATATAACTCTACTCCTTTAATATATGAAAATTTATTTTAAGAATTTTATTTTTTATATACTCCAAAGTCTCTTTATTTAAACTCTCTTTTTGTATATATTTAATTAAAAAATCTTTTGCTTCAAGATATTTTTTTTGAATTACAAGACAATCTGAATATATATCAACAAAAATAGGATTATCTTTAAAGTTATCAATATTTTTAGGAATATTACATTTTCTATCAATAGAGTAATCATACCATAATTGATAAATCTCTCTGTTTTTTTCTATCTTAGATATACTATTTTTTGCCTCATCTTTTTTACCAAGAAAAAGATATGATATAAACAGCTGTTTGTAAATATCCTCTCCTAATAACCAATCTTTATTTACTTCATATAAATTTAGTGAATCTATATAAAATCCTGAATTATTTAAAAACTCCATTTTAATTGCAACTAATTGAGAGTTTACTCCATGATCCAATTGTAAAACCTCATCTTTTGATAAAGGATACTCCTCCATATTCTTAACTAAAATATAGTATGATATTAGTGGATTATCTTTATATGGTACAGTCTCTCCTTTTCTAAGATTTTTTATAACAGTCTCCCATAATTTATCACTTTTATTTGACTCACCCTTTAAATGATATAGAAGAGCACCAAGCATTAATGCCTCTAAAGATTCAATTTTTATACCTATTGCTGCAACAAGATATTTTTCTGCCCTTTTATACTCTCCAAAATATATATATTCAGTTAAAAAAGATAGTTTTACAAAAAAGCTATTTTTATCCTGTTGTTCAGCCTTTGTAAAATACTCAAGAGCTCTCTCATGCTCCCCTTTTTTTTGATATATTTGCCCAAGAGTTAAAAGCGTATCAATACTTGATGGGAATTTTTTTTCTAATGTTTGAAGAGTCTCTATTGCCTCTTCAATAACCCCATCTTTTAAAAAAGTATCAACAATTCCATTCAAAAATGTATAATTTGATGAGTGTTCTAAAAGCCAATCTAAATTATTTTTATAGAATTCATTTTTCTTACTATAAAAATATTTAAACAAAAAGTACTCTATAGAGTCATATCTATCAAATAGTGATAAAGACTCTTTATAAAGATTTAATGCCTGTTTCTCCTCTGAAATATTCAGAAACATAACAATTAAATGATAGTAGCTATCTTTTTGATAGGTTTTATCTGTAATTGTTTTTGTTAAATATGATATAGCTGCATCATATTTTCCTTGACGTTTATAAAAAAGTCCTAGTTTAAAATTACCAAATGAGTCATCTTTATTTAACTCAAGTATTTTTTTTAAATAATGCTCTGTATTAAAGATATCCCCAGTCTCAATAAAAAGGTCAACCAGTTTATATAAAGATTGAATATTACCATTCTCTGAATAGTCTGTTTCAAATGCTTTTAATGCCTCTGTATATCTTTTATTTTTTAGAAATGAGACCCCTATTATATAATAATCCTCTTTATGCTCTCTATTGTTGTTACAAGAGAATAAGACTAAAATTAAAAAAAGTGTAATAATTTTTTTCACAAGAATCTCCCAAAACAGTTTTATAACAATACTAAATTTAAAAGCATTTTACCACATTTTAATAAAAAATATGCCCATAAAATATAAATTAAGTTAATTATGTATGTAAAGAGTTTTCTATTAATCAATCAGAATAAAATTTGAGTGCTGCCTTTATAAATTTTAGTTGATAATTAACTTAAAATTAAACATTAATAAATGCCTAATTTTAATTTACTTATCAAATCTAACTCATAAATTCTATCGGACAAAAGTTCATTTAAATATTCAATAGCTTTTGGATAGCCCTTTTTCAAAGCCATGAAATCCTCTGGCATAAGTCTTAGAACCCAAGTATCATTAATTGTTGAACAGAAAGCAACAGGTTTTTCTCCTCTTAAAAGAGACATCTCTCCAATCACTCCACCACGACCAATTGTAGCTATATCCTGTCTTGTTGTTTGATCTAAAAATCTATAAACCTTTACTGAACCATCAATAATAATATACAAACCTGTAATTTCACCACCCTGTTGTAATAGATTATAGTTTGGTGGAATCTGTTTTGATTTAAATAGTTTTAAAAAAGAGATTCTCTCTGATGGTTCAAGTCCAGCAAATATTGGAGATGTATTAATTAAGTTATGAAGTAATCTATTTTTATAAAATTTGTAAAGTGTTTGTCTAACAGAGGAGTATTTTGCCATTAAATTATCAAATATAAGAGTTGAAAGCTCAAACACCTCTAATTCAGTAGCAGCCTCAACAGAGGCAGTTCTTTTTGCATTTCCAATAATTGCCATCTCTCCAAAAAAATCGCCCTTTCCTAGAATTGCAAGCTGAATCTCTTTTCCATCAGATAACTCTTTTTTAACTCTTACACTTCCCTCTGAAATAATATAAAAGGCATTTGCATCATCCCCTTCTCTAATTAGAAGAGCACCAGGTTTATACCGTTTTAACTTCATCTTATCCATTACTTCAATAAAAACATCTCTATCTAATGCTGAAAATAGTGGAATCTCTGGTAATGGAACCAAAAGAGATGAGGCATCTATAATTGGAGCAGGCTCAACAATCTGCATATTAAAAATATCATTTGCAGTAAAATGCTCATGAACCTCTTCAATATAGTCATCTTCAAGTGGAATTATATCATCATCCGATACAAACTCAATCTCCTCTTTTGATGTTGTTAATACTTTTTCTGAATTATCTTTTGTTTCCTGTTGGGAAACCAATTTTTCAGTCTGTATTATTGTTGATTTCTGAATAGGGTTATAGAACTTACCATCTTTTGCATATAAATCTGCAATAAGCTCTTGTGTTTCACTATGTGTTGGTTCTAACTCTAAAACATTTTTAAGAGTTGCAATAGCCTTTAAAAAAAATCCACTTTTTGCAAAAACTTTTGCTGCTTGAATAAAGTTAAAAATTGCATCATCTTTTTGCCCCATTTTTTCATAACAAAAAGCGATTCTTAATAACATTCCTTTCTCTCCCTCTGGATCAAGAGCTAAAATCTCTTCAAAAAGGGAAACAGCTTTTTTATAAACTCCCTTTTCCCAAAATTTGTTTGCTTGGTCTTTTAATCTATTTTTATCCATTTTAAACCCCATTTAAAAGAGAATAGGAGCTATCTCATTTGAAATTAATTGCTATTTTAAATCCTACAACTAAAGAAAGTCAAATAACTATTTAAACTATTTTCCAAAAATCTGTTCAATTTTTGCTTTTATAACCTCTTCAGTAAAAGGTTTTACAATATAATTACTAACACCCTCTTTAATAGCTGTTAATACAGATGCTTTCTCAGCCTCTGCAGTTACCATTAAAAAAGGAATCTCTTTTAAATCTGGATCAGATCTAACAGCTCTTAAAAGATCTATTCCCTCCATATTTGGCATATTCCAATCGGAGATAATAAAATCATATTTTTTAGATTTTAATTTTTGAAGAGCCTCAGCTCCATCTCCAGCCTCATCAATTTCATTAAAACCAAGATGTTTAAGAATATTTTTCTCAATTCTTCTCATTGTTGAGAAGTCATCAACAATCAAAATCTTCATGTTATAATTAACAGCCATAAAACCTCCTGTTATATTTCGAAATTATAATAAAAACATCTAATAGTGTCAACAATTTAACTATTTTAAACAGTTTTCTAAACTATTCTAGAAAAAATATATTAATTTATTAAGAGGTGTCAATAAAAATATTAAAAATATTTTTATAATTCATTTAACTCTTTTTGAAGAGTTTTTATTTTTTGGGAACTTCCCTTTTTTGTTATCAGTAAAACATTTGATGTATCAACAACAATTAAATCATCTAAATCTATCAAGATAACAGTTCTATTTTCAGAAAAAACAGAGTTATTACTTGATTCGGAATAAATTAAATTTTTTTTAGAGATATTTCCATAATTATCTTTTTCAAAAATCTCACCTAAAGACTCAAAAGTTCCCAAATCAGACCAATCAAAATCTGATTGAATCATTTTGATTTTATCACTTCTCTCCATAACAGCATAATCAATACTAATTGATTTAACTTTGGACATTCGACTCTCCTCTATTTTTAAAATTTGATTACGATTAGAGTCTAATTTCAGTGTTTCAGAGGCATATTTTGAACTATTATAAAGTTCTGGTTCATACTTTTTTAATTCATCAAGAAATGTTTTAACTTTAAAGCAGAAAATTCCACTATTCCAATAGTATTTGCCTGAATTAATATACTCTAATGCCTTTTGAAATGTTGGTTTTTCATGAAAAGATAAAACAGTTTCACCATCCGCTTTAATATAACCATATCCAGTTTCAACTCGATTTGGTTTAATTCCAAAAGTAACTAGAAACCCTTTTTCAGCCAAATTTTTAGCTTTAAAAATAGTTTTTTGATATTTCTCCTCATCTATAATTAGATGGTCAGAGGGGGTAACTAATACTATCTCCTCTTCTGAAAGTAAAAAAGAGGCTATTGCAATTGCAGGAGCTGTATTTCGTCCAAAAGGCTCTCCTAAATAGGCAAAAATATCTTTATTAATTACTTGAGCCTGATTATGAGCTATTGATATCTGATTTTCATTAAGAATAACAATAGTTTTAGAGATAAAACTATTTCTTTTAACTGTTTTTTGAAAAAGTGACTCATTCTCAAAAAAGGGATAAAACTGTTTTGGTAAACTCTCTTTACTTAGAGGCCATAATCTCTCACCAATACCTCCAGATAAAACTATATTTATCATATATTATCTCCAAAATTAAGCTAGTTTATAGCATATCAAAAGTATATTTTTCCAATATTTTATATTTTAAAAATAAAATATTTGTCACGCTGTTCATTTATTTATTTTTAATTAACAGTCTGTTTTAATGCAAATTTATGGATAATTAATAATGTAAAATATAAAACAAAACAGGATTTATAAAATATATTAGAGTTAATTATCTTTACAACAAATCATTGAGATTCCCTTTTTCCCATCCATCATTATAGTGAATGGTTTTGAGAATTTTACATGTCTACAATGTTTTGTTTTGTGAACAGTTTTTTGCTCTTTTAAAACATCCCATTGAATAAAATCCTCACTAGAGTCTCTAATTGTTAAATAACCAACATTCATTGATGTTATATTATGAAAAAAATGAGAACCACAAGAGGCATCAACATAAAAGTTTTTTAAATTCATCTCAACAATCAGTTTTGCATGAGATATTTGACTCCAAACAACAGGTATTCCTAACCATCTATCGCTACTTCCCCAACGACCAGGACCAATTAAAACATATTTTTTTCCCTGTTTTTTCATAACATCATTCAGAAGCTCAATCTCCTCTACCATCTCTAATGTTTCAGATTTATCAAAAAGCTCTGGATCTACAAATATAATATCCTCAATATCATCAATTTTTCCATTTCCAAGCCCTTTTTCTGTATATAAAATAAGATCATCTTTGTTTAGTTTGTTTAAATCAATATCAAAAAAGTGTTCACCCTTAATTAAAGGTTTTATTTGAAGAAGATTGAATATTGGTTTTCTGTTTTTTTTATCTAAATTCAAATCAACAGAGAACTCAATCTCAACAGGAGAGTGCATTGAGTACTCAATAACCTCTAAAAGATTTTTCAGTAACTCAGCAAGAGGAATATATCCATATTTTACAATATTTGCAAAATTGATAACTTTTGGACCACTACTATTTGCTCCAGCAACTAATCTATTACTACGAATATCGAATGTAGATGCACAAATATGTAAAAGTTTAGACTCTTCAGACTGTTTCACATCTAGTTTTTTTAGAGTTGCCTCCTCTCCACTACTTAAATCTTGAGGATAGTTTTTTAAATCTATTGCAAAGAAGTAGTTTTGTGATGCTTTGAACTGCTCCTGCATTGATAGAAAATCAACTTTAGGATAGTTTGGACAGAATCTAAAAGATTTCTCTCCCTCAACAACATATTTTCCTAGTCCAATTGCTAAAACAGCAATCCCATCCTCAGGTTTCATATATGATATAGGATAATAGTTATATGATTGTGCAACTCCACTTAAATCTGGGTAAAAAAACTCTCCATGTACCTTTCCTGTAACCTCCTGAAGAATTACAGCCATCTTCTCCTCTTCAACTTTATAGCTTATTGCATCAAAATAGTTTCTTGCATGAGGAGAGAAAAGGGATGAATAGACCAATTTTATTGCATTAGTAAGCATTTGAAATCTTATCTCCTCATTTGGATGATTATTTGGAATAAGATAGGTTGTATAAACACCTGAAAAAGGGTGTAAAAGTGAGTCTTCAAATAGTCCAGATGAGCGTACAGCAATTGGAGTTTGAATCTGTCGAATATAGCATCTTAATTTTTTTCTTAAAGAGTCTGATAGTTTACCTTTTAAAAACTGTTCCTGAACCTCTTTAAATGTTTGATTACTATTTTTATGAGATATCTGATTTCGTTCAATAAACTCTTCAAACTCATCTGTTCCAATTATTGCTGTTTTAGGCATTTTTATCTCAATCTCTGGAACTAAATCAGAAATATTTAGATTTTCAATAAGATGATTAATAAAAGCTAAGCCTCTACCCTTTCCACCATAGGCTCCATCGGCCAATCTAAGAATATAACTCTCCTCAAAAAAGTATTGTTCAGAGAAATCAATAATCTCACCTTTCTGTTTATTATGTTTATCGCTTTTTAAAAGAATAATTAGAAACTCTCTTATCTCCTCAATTGATTTAAAATCATTAACAGAGAGTTCTGCCAGTTTTTTTGCTATTTTAATCTCACCTCTTGCCATAAACCAAGCAGAGAAATGATTTCTTCTTGAGTGATACTCAAGAGATTCAACTGGAATATGTTCTAATATCTTTTGTAACTCCTCAATTGTATTGGCAGATGAGATCCAATCTCCATTATCACTTCTAAAAACAAAAGATCCAAAACCTAAGTTTTGTAAAAAATACTCCTTTAGCTCCTGAAGAAGTGTCTCTGAGTTTTTATATATAAAGCTCGATTTTATATCGAAGGCTCTTTCTCGATTTGATATATCTGAAGATTGTAAAAGAGTTGGAATATTTGGAGAGTTATCTTTTAAAAACTTAATTAATTTTAAACCTGCATCTGGGTCGGAGACTCCATCTTTTTTATATTTAACATCAGAGATAACACAAAGAATATACTCTTTATATTTTCTATATAGATGAACAGCCTCCTCATAGTTTGTTGCGAGTAAAACTTTAGGACGAGCCTTCATTCTAAGCATTTTCTCAAAAAGATCACTCTCTTGTGAAATGAGAGCCTGAGTCTGTTTCATAATAACAGTATAAAGATTTGGAAGATATCTTGAGTAGTATTTAATAGAGTCCTCAACAAGAAGAATAACTCTTACCATTGCCTTTTGAGTATCTCTTTTAACATTCATTTTGTCTTCAATATATTTTACCATACCTAAAAATATACGAGAGTCTCCATTCCACACAAAAACTTTATCAAAAGAGACAAGTTCATTAATATTCTCTTTAACAAAATGGATATCGCTATTATTATTAAGAAGTAAAAGTACTGGTAATTTAGGATGTTTCTCTTTAATTGCTTTTGCTAAAGTGATTGGGATGTTTTTTTCTAATCCCATCATAATAACAACCATACTATAGTTATAAGTTTTTAATTTAAGAAGAGCCTGTTCGGGAGAGTTTGCACTTGTAACTCTTGGAGCATTAGATATATTTAGTTGAAAATACTCTCCGAAAAGTCTTTCAGAGATCTCTCTCTCTCTATCCATAATAAATGAGTCATAAATAGAGGCAACAAGAAGAATCTCTCTAACTCTATACTGCATTAAATCATGAAAAACTGAATTAGATCTACTACTATTTAAAACCATGTTTTCAATAAACCCTTTCTCCATAATCACCCTTCAAAAATATTGATTATTATAATTTTCTATAATGATTTATACAAGATTAAATTTAAAATTTAGTAAAATAT
>JAFGXH010000100.1 GCA_016936735.1 bacterium | reverse complement strand
TTCAGTGGGTTAAAACCCACTGTTCATTTATGATTTTTTTTATTTATAAAGAGTTATTTTATTTTTTCTTTTCTCTCTTTATAGATTCTATAAAGTAGATATGAGTAGGGAAGTATAACTTTTAATGGCTCTATTCCACTGCTTTGACCATTATAATTTGCTGAAATTGGAAACTCTGCAATTTTTGCATTAACAATAGATAGCTTTCCTAATAAATCATTAGGATAGCCATAACGGGGAAAAACCTGATTTAACTCTATTTTTTTTAAAATATCTGTTGTGATAATTGTATAACCAGATTGAGGATCTCTAATATTCTTTAATCCAGTAACTTTTTCTGTTAAAAATGATAAAAAATATGAGCCTGTAAATCTTAAAAATGGCATTTTTGCAAATGTATCTTTTTTTGCAAATCGATTTCCCTTTATATAATCAACTCTATTTTCAATCATAAATCTACTCATTGGTTCAAGCTCTTCAGGAGTCATTTGAAAATCACCAGCCATTACAGCAATTAAATCAAAATTATTATCAATTCCATATCTATAACCAGATATAATAGCTGCTCCAACCCCTTGATTATATGGATGTTTTATTATTTTTACTTTTTCATTTTTTGGAATTGATTCTACTGTTTTATCAACACTTCCATCATCAACAACAACAATTAAATCAACAAATTTAGGAACTGTTGATACTGTTTTTTCAATCCATCTCTCTTCATTATATGCAGGGATTACAACAAGGATTTTTTTGTTTAAAATCATTTTAAACACCACCTTTATAGATATCAAGATATTAATATCTGTTAAAATTAGAGATAAAATCACTTTTTAAAATAGTGATTCTGATGTAATAAGATTATTGTTATTTTAATAATAAGTCAATACAAGTTTAGAAATTGCAATATATTTTTACCATTTTTTCAAAAAAAACACTTTTAAAGTGTTGATTATGTTGTTAATTATCATTTTTTATGATAAAATAGGCTGTTTTTATTTTGGAGTTATTATGAATATTGAATTAATTAGAGAGAAAGAGCTACTTTCAGAGAAAAGTAGGGTGGTTGTACCTGTTTTTGAGGAACAAATTGAGAAAGAGACACTTGTTTCTCAATTAGGTTTCATAACAATAAGTAAAAAAAATCAGTTAAAAAAACTTATAGAAAACTCTAATTTCAAGGGAAAATCTGGAGAATTTTTAGCATTTAACTATTTTACAGATGATGCTGTTAAAACAATCTATCTTTATGGTGTTGGAAAAAAAGAGGAGTACTCTATTTTTAACTGGAAACGTGTAGTTGCAAAATTATATAGAAAGGTGTCAGCAGAAAAAATCACAGAATTTACACTTTATTTAACTTGGACACCAAAACTTAAAGAGTTGGATGGTTTTTTGGTTAAAACATATTTAGGTCTCTCTTTAACATCATACAAATTTGATAAATATAAAACAAAAAAAGGTGATGAAAAATCAATTGAAAAAGTATCTGTATATATTCCAGCAATTATAGAGAAACTTGAAGAGAAACAGTTAACAGATTCAATTAAATATGCTGAAAATATGGCAGAGGCTGTTAATAAAGCAAGAGCAATTGTTAATGAGCCACCTATGGTTATGTATCCTGAATCATTCAAAAATGAGGTTGAGACTCTTTTTAAAGGTAGAAAAGGGGTTAAAATAAATGTTTTTGATTTTGAAGAGATTAAAAAAAGAGGTATGAATCTTCTTGCAAGTGTAGGAATGGGTTCATCTAAAAAACCATATTTTATTGAGATTAATTTTAAATCCTCTAAAAAAAATGTACCAACTCTTGCTTTAGTTGGAAAAGGTTTAACATATGATAGTGGTGGTTACTCTTTAAAACCATCTAACTCAATGGAGGGAATGCACCTTGATATGCATGGTGCAGCAACAATGTTGGGAACTATGGATATGATTTCAAGATATAAACTTGACTTTAATGTTGTTTGTTATCTTGTTGTTGCAGAGAATTTAGTATCTGGTGATGCCTATAAAGTATCTGATATTGTTAAAGGCTATAGTGGAAAAACTGTTGAGATTATTAATACTGATGCAGAGGGTCGTTTAGCACTTGCAGATGGTATCGCTTATGCTTGTGAGCAAGGTGCAGATGCTATTATTGAGGCATCAACTCTTACTGGAGCTGCTCTTGTTGCTTTAGGAACTCAAATTGCTGCAATTTTAACTAAAAATGATAATCTTGCTAAAAATTTCTCAGAGGCTGCAGAGAATACTGAAGAGAAATTTTGGAGACTTCCTATGGAGGATAACTATAAAGAGGATATCAAAAGCTCTGTTGCAGATTTAAGAAATGTTGGAAAAACAAGATATGCTGGAACAATTACAGCTGGACTTTTCTTAAATGAGTTTGTAAAAGAGAATATCCCTTTTATGCATCTTGATATTGCTGGTCCTGCTATGCTTGATAAAGATATCGATTTTTATAATGCAGGTGGAAGTGGCTTTGGTATTCAGGCTCTTGCTCAACTTATTCTTCGTGGAAAAATCTTCTCCTAAATCTGATTTTTTTCAAAATTAATCAAAATAGTTTAAATAGGTATGAATTCAAGATTCTATTTTTACACGAAAAATCTACATACAAAAAAATAGAGTAATCAGATATTATAATTAATAAAACTGTTAAAAAAATAGTTCCATATATTATGCTTCTTGTTGTTTATATTTTTAAAATAAAAAATGGTATTGTGAATTTCAT
>JAFGXH010000099.1 GCA_016936735.1 bacterium | reverse complement strand
TATTAATATATAGTTTTTTTATTTTTAGCAAATTAAACAAAATATATTTTAACATTTGAGGTTATAACATGAAAAACTTAATTTTCTACATAACAACAATCACAATAATAACAACAATAAAACTATATGCTCAAAATGGTTTGTATATTGGAATGTCTGAAAAAGAGTTTAATAAAAAACTACCAAATATATTACCAAATGAGATGATTTATAATAAAGAGCTATATCTACAAGAGAGACTTTATACTATTGATGGCAAATGGAGTTTTCAATTTCACAAAAATAAACTTATCTCTGCAGATTTTAATGGTGATATTAATATAAAATCTGAAAAAGATTTTAATCAATTAATTGAGAGTGCAGACTCTATTATTAAAGATTATATAAAAGTATATGGAGAGCCTGAAAAATACAGTAAAGGTAGTAATAACTATATCAATAGAGATAGTTATGAATATAAAAAATCAATTGATAAGAAAGAGCTGTTTTTTGGGGCAACTTGGAAAACAAAAACAACGAATATTGAGATAAGTTGTGACTATAGAAGTAACTATTTTAATGAGTTTCAAAATGGTATTATAAATGGACCACCTGAATGGTTTTATCATAGCTTTAAAATAAAATATTCACCTAATGCAAAAACAGAGAGCAATAATGGTGAGAAAATAGGAAAAATCTATATTGGTATGGATATTGACTCTTTTGCAAAAGTTTTTCCATCACTATTTCAAGAAAATATAGGATTAACAGGTCAGTGGAGTCGCAAAGATGAGATTTATGAATTAAAAGGTGATTGGAGTTATAGATTTGAGAATGGAAAATTAACTTGGATTCATTTTGCCACATATATTGATGATGTGAATGAGAATAGTTTTAATAAATCTTTATCTTCAACTAATAAAATTATCACAAACTACATCAAACAGTATGGAAAACCAGACGAGGTTATAGTTGGTAAAACTAAATTTATTGATCCCTTTAAAGAGAAACATTGGGGATATGGTGTTAAAGAGGTTCGATGGAAAAATGTTAATGGTATGAAAATTAAAATAGAGTTCTCTTTTATGGGAGTAAAAGGGTATTACTATTTTATTGTTGTAATAAATCACTTTGATAAAGATTATCCATTTTATGATTAATATTATCTCTATTTTATTAAATCATTAAAAAAATATATAAATTGAGTTAATTATATTATAAAAAAAAGTTTTAGCATGTTTTTTTTATAAAAATTAAAAAAAATATTAATTATCTTCATTTTTTTTAAAAATTACCGACATATATTAAGAGTGTTTAGAATGATATTCTGCTAATGAAAAATATTTTATACTTATACTATAATGATCAAACAGTGTTTCATGGGATTAAACCAATTCTTTCTGCATATAATTTAGATTGTAGAGAGCTTCTACTATTAAATTCAGAGAGTTATGAACCATTAGCCGATTTAATAATAATGGAGGCACCTAAAAACACAGGGGAGTTGGAGTATTTTTCGCATATTTTAGAGTTAAAATGTGATATTCCATATATTTTAATATGTAAGATGGTTGGAAATAATGATGATTTTTATTCACCAATGATGCTTACAAAATTTCAAATATCAGAACATATGATACCACTATTAACAGATAGAATCTCCAGTTTTTTCTCAAATAAAAAACAGAATGATCTCTCTTTATTTGAACTACCTGATATTATGCAGATGATATCAGCAGAACAAAAAACAATATCATTAAAAGTTGTTTCAGAGAATCGTGTTGGAATTATTGCTTTTAGGAATGGTGTTCCATATTATGGAAAAGTTATACAAAAAAAGGAGATTATTGAGGGACATTTAGCTGTTTTTAAAATGTTAATGTGGAAAAATCCCAACTATAAACTCATAATTACTCAAGATGATCTACCTAAAAATATTGAGATGGGATTAACATTTCTTCTTATGGAGGCAATGAAGTATCAAGATGAGTATTTTGAAGAGGAGAAATTAAAATCTTTTGACAACTCTTTTGATGATTATGAATATCTATTGAATCCTTTTTCTGAAATTCCAGATTTTATGGGTGCAGGAGTTTTTTCAGAACTTGGTGATTTATTGGGAATTATAACAAAAAATGAGGATTTAAACAAAGAGAGAATTGGAGTTATGCTCTGTAATGTTTTGATTCATGCAAAAAAAATAACAGAGAAGATTGGTTTTGGTAGAACTGAGTTTATATTAATTGAGTCTGAAGCAGGAAGTTTTTTAGCAATAAATTCAATAAAAACAAAAATAAATTTAATACTATTCTTAGGAAAGAATAGTAATATTCCAAAAGCTAAAATGCTTCTTCAAAAAACAGTAATACATTTAGAGAATGGATATTAAAAGTAAATTTATAAATTTATAAATATTGAGATAGCTATTAACATTTATATTAATTAAGTTGTTAATGGTTTTTATTGGATAGAATAATTTTATATTAAGGAGGATTTATGGATCTAAAACGTCATATTGAACCACTTTCAAAAATTAATGGTTATTTAGGATCTGGAGTTTTTACTCCAACAGGAGAATTATTAGAGGGAAACTCAATGATATCAGGTATTCATCATGAGTTAGCAGGAGCAGCTGTAAATGATACTCTTCTTCATGCTCAAGAGATGATTAATAGTATTGGGATGGGACACTCTAATTTTTTGCAAATAGATTCAGATTTGGGAATTGTTCTTACTCGTTGTTTCAATAACAAACAAAATAAACATTTTCATACTGTTTTATATCTTAGAAAAGATGGTAATGTTGCAATGGCAAAACTTATGCTTCAAAAAGCTGTTGATGCTCTTACAAATGAGTTTTAAATTAAAAGATATTTATTATAAAATAGATATTAGGTTATATTATATTTTTAAATAGGTTTTTTAGAATGTTTATTATAAAGTGTTGTATATTATTTTAATTGATATGAGCTATAATATTGTAAAAGGGTTTGTTATAACTATGTAATCTAAAAATTTGATAATATCTATTATCTATTTTTTTAGATATTTATAAAGTTAATATGAGAGTATGAAATAATATAACATTTTATACTATTGGCTCATAAAAGACTTGTTTATTATTATGTTTTTTTATATAATTTGACCTGATATGGATTTATTTTAGGAGGAGATATGGATTTAAAACGTCATCTTGAACCACTTTCAAGAATCAATGGTTATCTAGGAGCTGGAGTTTTTACTCCAACAGGGGAGCTATTAGAGGGAACATCAATGATATCTGGTATTCATCATGAACTAGCAGGAGCAGCCATAAATGATACACTTCTTCATGCTCAAGAGATGACTCAAAGTATTGGAATGGGAAATACATCTTTTATTCAGATTGATTCAGATATGGGTATTGTTCTTGCTCGTTCATATAATAATCGTCAAGATAAACATTTTCATACTGTTTTATATGTTAGAAAAGATGGTAATATTGCGATGGCAAAACTTATGTTGCAAAAAGCTGTTGATGGGCTTGCAGGAGAGTTTTAATTCAAATGAAGCAATATCTTAAAGATTATGGCTATACAAAAATATCTCTTAATAGAGTTGATGGGCGTTTTTTTGTAAAAAAAGAGCTTACACACAGAGAGGGAGATTTTTTAAAACTTTTTGAAAATGAAAAATATTTTTCTACAAAATTAATACATAAAAATATCATCTCCTGTTTTGAAACAGGAGATGATTTTCTTATTTTAGAGTATGCAGAGTATAAAGATCTTTTTAGTATTATTTCAAAAATGCCATATATGATAAAAGAGTTTAAAGATAAGTGGATTTTAGAGTTAATTTCAGGATTATCCTTCATTCATTCTCATAATATAGTTCATAACGATTTAAAAACATCAAATCTATTTATAACAAAAGATAAAACACTTAAAATAGGTGATTTTGGTCTAACTCAGTATGAGGGGAGTGATTTTTTTAAACAGTTAAATATTCCTATTTTTCAGGGAACATACTCAATAAATAAAACAAATAGTTTATCTATGACTCCAGATAAAAAATCTGATTTATATGCATTAGCTGTTATATTGTTTGAGATTTTTACATTTAAAAATCCTCAATTTACTGATGTAACACCCTCTTTAATAGAGGATCCAGTAATATCTGAATTGGTAAGTTTACTACTAAAAGGAAAAATAAGAACAGTAAAAGAGCTCTATTTCTATTTCATAAAATAAAACAACTTTTATATGTTAAACCTGATTTTTTATCTCAAAATTAGAAATATATGTATCTGTTTTATCTAATAAGTGATTTTTTTCAGGATAATCTATATTAACATGAAGTCCTCTTGTTTCATGTCTTTTAAGTGCAGATTCAATAATCATCTCTGCAATATTTGAGATATTTCTTAACTCTATTAAATCGGGAGTTATAAAAAATGCCCAATAATAACTATCAATCTCTCTTTTAATCATTCTTATTCTTCTTTGTGCCAGTTTTAATCGTTTATTAGAGCGAACAATACCAACATAGTTCCACATAAACCTTCTTATTTCATCCCAAGTGTGTGAAATTAATACCTCTTCATTACTACTTACAGCCTGTCCAGGATTCCAGTGCCATGTTTTCTCAAAAGCCTGATAGTTATCAAAATAGTTAATAGCTTTTAAAGCAGCTCTTTCACCAAAAACAAGTCCCTCTAAAAGAGAGTTTGATGCAAGTCTATTTGCACCATGTAAGCCAGTAAAAGATACCTCTCCAATTGCAAAAAGATGTTTTATTGATGTTTCACCATCTAAATCAGTTACAATACCACCACAAAAATAGTGAGCAGCAGGAACTACAGGGATAGATTCAATACTCATATCTATTCCAAATGATAAACATTTTTCATATATTTTAGGAAAACGGTTTTTTAAAAATGTAGAGTCAAGATGAGTCATATCAAGAAATACAGAGTCATCTCCAGATTTTTTCATCTCAAAGTCAATTGCTTTTGCAACAACATCTCTTGGAGCTAAACTTTTTAAATGATGATACTTCTCCATAAATGTTTCACCATTTTTTAATTTTAATACCCCTCCCTCTCCTCTTAAAGCTTCTGAAATCAAAAATGATTTTGCTTTTGGATGATAAAGGCAGGTTGGATGAAACTGAACAAACTCCATATTTCCAATTTTAGCACCAGATCTATATCCCATTGCTATTCCATCACCTGTTGCTGTGTCAGGATTTGATGTGTAAAGATAGACTTTTCCTGCACCACCTGTTGCTAATATGGTATTTTTTGCTAGAAATCTATATATTTTATGAGTTTTTTTCTCAAGAACATAGGCTCCCATTGCATATTTTTCCTCTCTATCCTCAAAATATCCTGTTATAAGATCTATTGCCATATGATGTTCAAGTATTGATACATTTTCTAACTCTTTTACTCTTTTTCTTAACACCTCAATTAGTTGATTTCCTGTAACATCACCAGCATGAACAACTCGTCTTTCTGAATGACCACCCTCTTTTCCTAAATCAAAAAAATTATTAACTTCAGAAAATGGAACTCCTAACTCTTTTAATTCATTGATAAGTCTTGGACCATTTTGCACACATAAATTTACAGTATCATCATGGCATAAACCACCTCCTGCAACAATTGTGTCTTCAAAATGTTTCTCATAAGAGTCCTCTGGATCTAAAACAGAGGCAATTCCACCCTGTGCATTAAAACTATTAGAGCTTTCAATAGTATCTTTTGTAACTAAAAGAATTGACTGACCTGTTTTTGCTGCTTTTAATACAAAAAATAGTCCCGCAATACCACTTCCAATAACTAAATGATCATAAATTTTATCCATAAGTAACCCTTTAACATAGTAAAATAGTTTTAGGATATGTTATTCTAAAACAGATAATCATATCACATATTGATATTCAAAAAAAACAAAATAATAGGAATAAAAGATAGAAATAGTATTAATATTAGTTTACTTTTAGATCTATATAGCTATTCTTATTATTAATAAAAAATAGATTGAAAATTTTTTATTAGTTTTATTATAATATAATAACTTGACAAAATATAAACAAAAGAGTATTATTAGCATATGACAAGAATGAGGATTCATGCCACGTCCACCAAAATGTAGAAGAGTCAATTATGAAGCCAAGTATCTATCATTTAAGCCAATAGGAGTTCCTATTGCAGAATTAGAGGTTGTGACTCTTACAATAGATGAATTAGAGGCTATTAGATTAGCAGACCTTGAGAATTTTTATCAAGAGGTTGCTGCTGAAAAAATGAATGTTTCAAGACAAACATTTGGTAATATTATAAAATCAGCAAGAAATAAAGTTGCAGATGCTCTCCTTCATGGAAAAGTTATTAATATTGATGGTGGAGAGATTGAGTTTAATATAAAAAAAGAGTTTTGCTGTAAATCATGTAGAAAAAAACAGCTTTTATCTTTAGAGGAGGATTTAGATGGAAAAAGTTAGAGTTGCATTCCCAACAAATGATAGAGTAACTGTTGAGGAGCATTTTGGGCATTGTAAAGAGTTTGTAGTTTATGAGGTTGTTGATGGAGAGACAGTTTTAACAGAGTATTTAACACCTCCTGCTCATACACCAGGAGCTCTTCCTAGTTTTTTGGGAACAAAAAATGTTGATGCAATTCTTAGTGGAGGAATGGGACAACGTGCAATTGATATATTTCATTCAAATAATATAGAGGTTGTTCTTGGTGTTAAAGGTGATATAAAAGCTAATTTAAAAAGTTTTATTGATGGTATTTTAGTTTCAAAAAATGAACCATGCTCTCACCATGGACATGATCATGATTGTAATCATTAATCTATTTAAATATCGAAATTAAAAAAAGTTAATTTTATTAT
>JAFGXH010000009.1 GCA_016936735.1 bacterium | reverse complement strand
TCAAGAATATCTCCCTCAAGAATATCTCCCTCAAGAATATCTCCCTCTAATATCTCACCTTCTAATACAATCTCCTCTTTTTTCTCTTGAACTTTGTTAGTTATTGGTTGTTGAATAGTTTCAGAATCTTGGAGAGGATAGTATTTATTAAGAGCTTGATTAAGTTCAGATGTTGTTGTTAATACCAATCTAATTGGTATTTTTAATCTATCACTCATACCCTTTACAATATCTCCTGATGGCTCCTCTGAAACAGCAATAAAAAGTGTTGGAGATGTACTATTATCAACATTTTGAAGATATGCTGGTATTATTTTATATTTTCTTGCGAAAGAGGCAGGTATAAATTTTATTATTTTATGGTGTATTGATATTGCTGATAATTGAATTATTTTTAAGTTCAAAATAGAGGCTATTGTCTCTGTTAAAATATCTTCAGTTAAAAAGCCTTTTTCTAATAAAATCTCACCTAACAGTTTACCCTCTGCTTTTTGTGATATAATTGCATCTTGTAATTGTTCTTTAGTGATTAATCCTCTATCAAGAAGTATATCCCCTATTTTTCTCATTACACCTCCAAAATCAGCATCATTTTATCAATATAGAGTTTAAAATGCAAGAATTATTCTAAATATTTAAATTATTTTCTATTTTCATTTATAAAAAAATCTAATTCTTAAATGCTTTATTAGATAATATTATTAATATTTTAATTGATTATCTTGATTAAATATCTATTTTATCCAATTATTAGAGTAATTTAAAATGATACTTACAAAAACTTTGACACATTAATAATATAATGGTAAATAAAATTAAATATTTGGGGTTATATTATGAAATCTATTTTTTTATCTGTATTATTTATGTTTTTAATCAATTTAACTCTATTTGGAGAATCAAATAGCTCTAAAATTAATAAAAAAAATTCAAAAGTTGATTCTAAATTATTAACAAATAAAGATTCAAATTTACTAAAAAAAGAGTCAGATAATGATTCAATAAGAGAATTTGATATTAAAACTATTGAAAAATTAGGAAAACAGATTTACCAACAGGATATTTATGCAGCAAAAGCAACAGATATTCTTCTTGAAAAAAAGGGTGGTATAGAGGCCTTACAAAAAGAAAAAATATTAGGATGGATTGTTATTGAAAATAAAACAGGAGCTATCGTTAAATTTATTAAAGAGATTAAAGGTAAATATATTCCTGTGTATGATATAAAATTTACATCAACCAAAAATGGGATTCTAACAAATGCAAAAGGGAAGTTAACAAAAAAAGAGTTAGCACAATTTAAAGCCCGCCAAACAGCTCTTCAATCTATAACTGAGTTTTGTAGTCCAAATTATAATACAGTAGTTCTACCTAATATTAATGGAAAGGGGTTTTTAGTCTATGCTCTTGCTGCAACAACAAAACCAAATGTTGCAGTTATTGGAGGACACTATAGAGTTATAGTCTCTAGTGATGGATCCAAAGTTGAAAAAATTGATAAACTATCAAAAGCCTGTCTTGTTGCTCCAACAAAAGATAATAGTAATAATGTGGCTGGATTAGTTTTAACACATCTTGTAAGTAAAACACCTATTGAAACTCATGTGTTTCTTAATCTTTTACATAAACAAACAGTTTATGTTGGAACTATTGATAAGAAAATTTGGAAAATTGATGAGGGAAAAATTCAACAAATAGAGAATATAGAGTAGGAATAAACTATTTATTAATTGCAATTTATTATCCTTTTTTGATAGATTAAGTAGTCTATTGTTTGAGGGGTTAAATTGAGAATTATATCATTTATATCTGTTCAGATTTTTTTTCTCTTATTTATAAAAACATTTATTGTAACACTAATTTTTCAGATTTTTAGAAAAAAAATAAAATATAGACTAAAACAGTCTGAAAAACACTCAAAAATAAAAAGTGACCTTTTAAAAGAGTATTTAAAAAATAGTGGATTTAAATATCTAGGAATAAGAGAGGAGTCTCTTTTTAAAATATTTAGGCTATCTTATGACCTTTTTGAATCTAATGCTGTTTTTTGTGATATATATAGAAAAAATAGTGATTTTTACTATTTTTCATATATTGAGAATGGAAAAGCATCAATATATTTTTCAGATACTTTACAAATAAATCAGTATAAATCTGATAGTTTAGAGATTATTAAATCTAATTTTTTGTTAAATCCTATAACAAAAAAAGATAACTCCTCAAGAGAGGAGATATTCAATAGATTTTATGACTCCTATAATAAAATAATATCTAAAAAAGTAAAATATAGTGCATTAGCAGGGGTAGTGATATTTTTTGCTCAATTAATCTATTTTACTTTAGTTTGGTTTATTTTAAATTAAAAATATATATTTATATCAAAGAGAGAAAATATGAGAATTTTACACACATCAGATTGGCATTTAGGAAAAAAGCTCTCCAATTTTTCAAGAATAGAGGAGCAAAAAATTGTTTTAGATGAGATTATCGATAGAGTTAAAGAGTTAAAAATTGATTTAGTTATTATTTCTGGGGATATTTATGATACATTTCACCCATCAAATGAGTCAATGGAGCTTTTATATGAGACTCTTTATAAAATCTCTGAAAATGGAAAACGTTGTGTTCTTGCTATTGCAGGAAATCATGACTCAGCAGAGGGGATTGATGTTCCAGAAAAACTTGCTAAAAATAGTGCAATATTCTTTCTTGGAGATCCAACAAGAGTGATTCATCCGTTTATAACCCCATCAGGTATAGAGGTTATAAAATCAGATTATGGTTTTGTTGAGTTGTATCTCCCATCTTGTGGAGAAAAAGTAAGAGTTTTATTAACACCATATGTTAATGAATCAAGACTAAAAGTTTTTTTAGGACCAAATAATGAGGACTTAAAAACAGCTGAACTTTTAGGGAAAAGATGGAGCTCTCTTGCAAAAAAATATTGTGATGAAGATGGTGTAAATATATTAATGGGACATCTTTTTATGGTTCCTGATGGTGAAAAATATATTGAACCAGATGATGAAAAACCTATTGTTCATATTGGAGGACTTTTTCCTCTTTCACCAGATCTTATTCCTGATGAGATTCAATATACAGCCTTAGGTCATCTACATAAACCATTTTTATATCATAATAGCAAAAACAGACCTATTGCATATAGTGGAAGTATTTTAGAGTATAGTTTTAGAGAGAGTTTACAAGATAAATCTCTATTTTTTATTGAAGCCTCTCCCTCACAAGAGGCAAAAATTACAAAAATTCCAATAGAGTATGGGAAAAAACTGATTCAATACTCTGCTGAATCATTTGAATCTGCAATTGAATGGCTGAAAATAAATCAAGACTGTTTTGTTGAACTAACAATCTCAACAGATAAATATCTTGATTCAATGAAAATAGATGAGCTTCAAAAAGTTCACTCTGGGATTGTCTCAATTATTCCAATTGTAGCCAATATAGAGGGAGTAAAATATGAAAAAGTTGATCTATTAAAAGATATAAAAACACTTTTTAAAGAGTATTATCAGGCAAAATTTAATTCTGAACTATCCAAAGATGTTGAGGGAATATTTTTAGAGATGCTTGGTGATTCAGAGGATTAAACTCTCTTAAAAAAAATACAATTATAAAAAATATTCTGAATGATTTGAATTTAAGATAAATGATTTCTTAAAGTGGAATCTGGCATGTTTATGATTGAAAAGGTATAAATTCAATTTTTTTTTAAATTAATAAATATTATTGAAGAATCTCCTTTTCAAGCTCCTCTTTTAGCTTAGAGATTTTAGTGATAAACTGTTTTTTCTCCGATTCAGGAAGGGGATTTACCTCAATATCAAACTTCTGATTCATTGGATTAACATAAGAGCCATTTTTTCTCATCCCATAATGTAGATGTGGTCCTGTTGAACGACCACTATTTCCAGTTGCTCCTAAAACCTCTCCCTGTTGAACAACAACTCCCTCTCTTAAACCATTTTTTATTGAATTAAGGTGAAAATACTCTGTTTCATAACCATTTGAATGCTTAAGTCGTAACCAATGTCCTGCTCCATTAGCTTGATAACCAATATTAATAACTCTCCCTTTTGCAACAGAGATAAATGGAGAACCTACAGGAACAGGAAAATCTACTCCATTATGTTTTCTACTAAAACTTCTTGATACAGGATCTCTTCTCATTCCAAAATTTGATGAAACAGCAACTTTAAAAGTGAATGGATACTTCAAAAATGGTCTTTTTATAGATTCACCCTTTTCATTAAAGTAGGTTGGCATTACATTTTTGTCATCTGTTTCATTATGTTTAAACGCATATAGATTTCCAACTGTTTGCCCTTTATAATAAACCCCCTCAATATCTCCATAATAGTTTGTATAAATTTTTTCACCTTTAATATTTTCATAATATTTTTTTGTGACTTTTAGAGAGTATTTATCCCCCTTTTGACAATCACTAAAAAAATCTATCTCACCACCACGAAAAACAAAGTCTGCAAGTTGAATAACAAGATTTGGATGCTCACCCTTATTAACAATAGAGCTATAAATAGAGTCCTCAACTGTACCACTAATAAGAACCTCCTCCTCTTTTAACTCTTTTGATATTTTTGAGGTTTTTAACTCATTTTTTTCTCTGTATGTATAGAAATATGTTAGTGGATTTGGAAATATGTAAAACTCCCAAATAACCCCTTTTGAATCTACTTTTACTGTATATTTTTCACCAGGTCTTGTTAATCTAAAATCATACCCAGCAGATTTCATTGACTCAACAAGATTAAATATCTCATTTGGTAAAATATTATGATCTTTTAATGCAACTGCCATTGGCTGATTTTTACCTATTTCAGACTCAATTGAGATTAAATCGGGTCTCTCTTCTAAATTTTTTATTCCCCTTTTTAAAGTTTGAACCATTATAAATTTAGTGTTATCTGGAATATTTTTGGTGTTTTTTTGATTATTATCTATTTTGTTTTGGCTATCTGTTTTTGTAATCTCTGTTTTTTCGCCATTAATTTTAGAGTCTTTATTTAAAAAATAAAGAATTGAGACTGCAACTAATATAAAAACTATGAAAAATAGACCACCTTTTCCATTTTTTTTATATTTTTTAACATCTTGATTATTTAACAAACTCATAATTACCCATCGAATAGAAAAAAGAAAAAATAAATGATTGGTAAAAATCATTTAAGAGCTGACTTTATAACATTTTTCATTAATATAAGTCGAATTTTTTTTGATTTTTTATTAAAATAACTTATTATTTATCTCTATTTTTTAGTTTAAAAATAGAGATATTTCTCAAAATTACTGTTTTTAATATTAAAAAAGATAATGATTATATATTTTTGATTAAACTATTTTTATTTAATCTTTCACTAAATATTTATTATTAATTTATTAAACTTGAAATTCTAATTAAAATTGTTTACAATTTGTCAAATCAGGGTCTGGTGGTGGCATGGCAGAAGAACAAAAAACAATGATATCAAAAAACCCTCTTCTTGAATTTGAACAGAATCAATCAAAAAAGGGGAATGCGGTTCTTATTGAGATTGAGGGATATGATATTGGTCGTTCATTCAAAATTATTACAAGTATGATTCTAATTGGACGCTCTGAAGCCTGCGATATTGTTTTGGCATCCGATTCTGTTTCGAGAAAACATGCTGTAATTCAAAAACATAATGGTGATTATATTATTTTTGATAATGGCTCAACAAATGGACTTTATGTAAACTATCAAAAAGTGAAATCTCAAATTCTTAAAGACTCTGATACAATTAGGATTGGAGCATATGTTTTTAAATTTCTTGAATCTGAAAATGTTGAGGCTCAATATCATGAAGAGCTGTATCATCTTAAAAATTATGATGCATTAACTCATATATATAATAAGAGATATTTTACAAGCCGCCTTGAGTATGAGTTTGAAAGAGTTAATAGATATGGAAAACCTCTCTCATTTATATCTCTTGATATAGATCATTTTAAACTTGTAAATGATAATTATGGTCATTTGGCAGGAGATTTTATTCTTTCAGAGTTTTCAAGACTCATATCACTGCAAATAAGAAAAACAGATATATTTGGGCGTGTTGGTGGTGAAGAGTTCTCTATTTTAGCACCAGAGACAGAGAAAAATGGGGCAATTATCCTTGCTGAAAAAATTAGAAAAATGATTGAGCACAATCTTTTTACATATAATAAACAGAATATTCCAATTACAACAAGCTTAGGTGTTGCTGCAATATCTGATTTTGATAGAACTCCAACTGTTACAGAGTTCATTGCTTTTGCTGATAAACTTCTTTATCAGGCGAAACAGAATGGAAGAAATCAGGTTCAATTTTAGATATGAACTCTATAAAAATACTCCCATCAAATATTATAAATAAAATTGCTGCAGGTGAAGTTATTGAACGTCCTGCCTCTATTTTAAGAGAGCTTTTAGATAACTCTATTGATGCAGGTTCAACTCATATAGAGATTGTTGTTGATGAGGCAGGAGTAAAAAAGCTCTCAATAAAAGATAATGGTATTGGAATAGATGAAAAAGAGATAAAACTTGCAGTATTAAGACATGCAACTAGTAAAATAGAGACAGAGGATGATCTTTTCTCCATTAATACTCTTGGTTTTAGAGGAGAGGCTCTTCCCTCAATTGCCTCTATATCAAAATTCACTATCTCATCAAAGAGAGAGGAGCAGGATTTAGGCTCTAAAATATCTATTGAGGGAGGGGATATAGTTGAAGAGTCTCCCATAATGATGAATAGGGGAACTCATATCATTGTTGAGGATCTTTTTTATAATGTTCCTGTTAGAAGAAAATTTCTAAAAAAAGAGCATACAGAGTTCTCTTATCTATATGATCTTTTTAATAGATATGCGATTTTCTATCATAATATATATTTTGATTTTTATAAAAATGGGAAAAAAATATTATCACTACCACAACAGACTCAAATAGAGAGAATAAGAGAGGTTTTTGGATTAGAGATTGCAGACTCTCTTTTTGAAATAACAGATAACTCAGTTGATTTTAATATCACTGGTTTTATTGGTAAGCCAGAGTTATCATATAAGACAAATAATAATATATATATTTTTTTAAATGGTAGATATATAAAAGATAAAACTATTTTAGTTGCAATATCAAGAGCCTACTCAACACTTATGGAACATGGAAAATACCCATTTGTTACTCTTTTTTGCAAAGTTAATCCTACATTTATGGATGTAAATGTTCATCCTCAAAAGGCTGAAGTTAGATTTAATGATACAAATCGTGTTTTCTCTTTTGTTTACCACACAATAACAGATACTCTTTCAAAAACCCCTTGGGTTAAAAAAGAGATTGTTGGTGATATAACAAAAAATATTGACAGCATCAATAGTTATAATCAGAGATTTTTAGATTTCTCAAATAAAAATGAATTATCAAATATTTTTGAACAAAATAGAGAGATTCCCTCTTTAGAGGGGGCTTTAAAAAAATCAGATAAATCAGAACACTTTCCACCTCAAAATAAAAGTGAAATCGATGAAAAAAATAGCTCCCAACAGTTTACTCAAAAACATTATAACTACTATTTTCCAGAGCAACTTAATAAAAATAACAATTTTAATGATTCAAAAACATCTAATTTAAAAAATAGAGATGGTGAATCACCCTTTTTACGAGATATTATAAAGGAGAGTCTTTTTATTAAAGACCCAAATTTTAGTAATCAAAATATATCAAATAATAGCTATAATCCAACTGCACTATTCTCAAACCTCATTGTTATTGGACAGATATTCTCAACATATATTGTTTGTCAAAGCTCAGATTCCCTGATTTTAATAGACCAACATGCAGCTCATGAAAGAATTGGATATGAGGAGCTTTTAAAAAATTATCATGGAAAAAAGAAACAATCAGAAGAGCTATTAATTCCTATATTAATTGAGTTAAATTATGATAAAATAGCAATATTTGAGGAGTATAACTCTGTTTTTGAAGAGATGGGATTTGTTATAACTGTATTTGGTGATAAAACATTAAAAGTGGAGAGGGTTCCATCTATTTTTATTAATAGTAAAATAACAAAACTTATTCTTGAGATTATTGAAGAGCTTCAGACAACAGGATTCACTTCAAGGTATGAGGAGAGATTAAGAGAGATATTTTCAAGAATTGCATGTCACTCTGTTGTTAGGGGTGGTGATTTAATGAATAATTATGAGATATATTCACTTTTAAATAAGATGGATGAGATAGATTTCTCTGCTCATTGCCCACATGGAAGACCTGTATATTTTAAAATTCATATCTCTGAAATTGAGAAAAAATTTCATAGATGATAGATATAATTGTGATATTTTAATATATTTATTAAAAATACTATAATAACACCCATTTTATGAGGTTTTATGAGAAAAATTTTAGTTGTTGATGATAAACCAAGTATGAGAAAAATGTTAAAAACCAATTTAGAGATTGAGGGATATCTAGTTTTTACTGAAAAAAATGCTTTAGAGGCCTCTCAAACATTTAAAGATGAGTATGATTTAATTGTATCTGACCTTAAAATGGATGGAATGAGTGGGATTGAGTTTTTAAAATTTTTAAGAGAAAAAGAGGTACAAACACCATTTATATTAATGACTGCATATGCAAAAATAAAAGATGCTGTTGAGGCAATGAAATTAGGTGCAACAGATTTTATAGAGAAACCATTTGAGATGGATGATTTACTTTTTTTAATTAAACGCTCAATAAAACTTGGAGATGATGCAGAGGAGAATCATATATTAAAAGCCTTTACATCTCGTTCAAATGAGGAGATAAATATTGTTGGTAATTCTGAATGCTTAAGAAAAACAGTATCAATGGTTGAAAGAGTTGCATTAACAGATAGTGCAGTTCTTCTTACAGGTGAAAGTGGAACAGGAAAAGAGATTTTTGCAAAATATCTTCATTATAAATCAAAACGAAAAGAGTACCCTTTTGTTGCAATTAATTGTGCTGCAATACCTCCACAATTAATGGAAGCGGAGCTTTTTGGATATGAAAAAGGGGCTTTTACAGGAGCAGATAGTAGAAAGATAGGTCTTTTTGAAATTGCTAAAGATGGAACTATTTTTCTTGATGAGATTGGAGAGTTACCATTTGAGGTTCAATCAAAACTACTAAGAGTTTTACAAGAGAAGGAGTTTTTACGAATTGGTGGAGTAAAAACAATAAAAACAAATGCAAGAGTTGTATCTGCAACAAATCAAAATCTCCAACAACTTATTGATGAGAGGAAATTTAGAGATGACCTTTTTTATAGAATATCAGTAATTCCAATAGTTATTCCATCTCTCAAAGATAGAAAAGAGGATATTCCTCTTTTAATCGAGTATTTTATTGATAAATACTCAAAAGATCTTAATTTAAGAGATATTAAACTATCAACACAAGCAAAAGATGTGTTAGAGAGCTATAATTATAAAGGAAATATTAGACAATTGAAAAATATGATTGAGCGAGCTGTTATTCTATCTGAAAATAATACAATAACATTAGACTCTATTGGATTAACAAAAGATGAGATTCCAATAAAAGAGAGTAAACCTAGCTTTGATTTTTCTGAGGAGTTAACTCTTCAAGAGGTAACTGATAGGGTTATAAGAGAGGCTGAGTCAAAACATATTGAGAAAATCCTGAAAAGAGAGTTTTGGAATCGCTCTAATGCAGCTAAAAAACTGGGAGTTAGTTATAAAACACTATTAACAAAAATAAAAGATTACAACTTAAATCCATAATTTATTATCAAAAACCTCAATTTATTTGCAAATAATATAGAATAGTATTATAAAAAATATAAATATTTTAAGAGGTTTTCATGTTTTCTGTTATAAAAATAGATTTTATCTCTTTATTACTAAAAAAATTAAATGTTTTAGTAACTATTTTAGCTTTAAATTTACTTTTATTATCCTGTTCTGAAAAAAAATCTGAAAATATTGTTGAAAAACCAATAATTGAGTCTCCAACAGGTAACTATAAAATTGGACATGAGGTTACTATTAGAGCCTCAAATGAAAATGATATAATATATTATACTCTTGATGGAACAACTCCAACAAAAGAGAAAAACAGATATATATCACCAATAAAGTTTGAACAAGAGGGGATTTTTACTCTAAAAGCACTCTCTTTTAGAGATGAGTTAAAATCCAAGATTGTAGATGCTATATACACAATTGAAAAAAATACAATCACATCTAACTTTACTGTTCATTTTAAAAAACCTGATAGTTGGAGTAGTAGTATTAATGTATACTATTGGGATACAACTCCAGAATCTGATACTGTTATTTGGCCTGGAGAATTAATGAATTTAGAAGAGGATAGTTGGTATAGTTATACTTTTCGAAATATTAGCTCAACCAATCTAATATTTAATGATGGAGTAAATCAAACAACAGATTTGCTAAGAGATAAAGATGGTTGGTATTATAATGATATTTGGTATGATTATAAGCCAGTTGGAGGTGTTTGTGAAAATTATAGTTGTCAAACAGATTCACACTGTGAGATTCAAAACAGTTCTCCAATTTGTGTTTGTAATACTGGATTTCATTTAGAGAATCAGATTTGTATTGAGGATATTATTGATTTATGTGAAAACTACAGTTGTCAATCAAATTCTCATTGTGAAACTCAAAACAACTTACCCAACTGTGTTTGTAACACTGGATTTCATTTAGAGAATGATATTTGTGTTGAAATTCAAAATTGTAATCCAGAATGTACAGAAGATCAGAGCTGTGTAAATGGAGTGTGTGTTACAACTATTACCAGTGATTTTAGAGAAGAGACAATATATTTTATAATGACAGATAGATTTTCTGATGGAAATAGTTCAAATAACTCTATTTATGGAGATGAATATCTCCCAAATGGAGAGTCTCAAATGTATAATTATGATGAGAGTAAAACAGGTATTTTATCATATTATCATGGTGGGGATTTTCAGGGAATTTTAAATAATCTACAGTATATTAAAGATATGGGATTTACTGCAATATGGATAACTCCTGTAATAAAACAGGCAAAAGGTAGATATTATTATGGAGGTGAATATCAAGCTTCAGCATTTCATGGTTATTGGGCTTATGATTTTGACAAAATAGATCCACATCTTCATAACTCAGGAGTTAATAGTGATGGCTGGGAGGATTTTGAGAATTTTATAAACACCCTCCATGAAAATGGGATAAAACTTATGTTAGATATTGTAACAAATCATGGACACCCAGATAACTCAACATCCCCATCTTTATGGTCAACAGATAATCACTGTGTTATTATGAATGGAAGAGAGTGGTGTTATGAAAGCGATCCATATAAAGATTCAAATGATCCAAGTAAAGGATTTTTTAATTACAGAGGTGATTATAAACTATCTGCATTGATAGATTTTAATGAGAGAGGAGCTGATGGAGAGGATGCAAGAGAGCATTTAAAAGCGGTTTATAAAAAATTTATTGATGCAGGAGTTGATGCTTTTAGAATAGATACAATTGCCTATATGACAAAAGAGTGGTGGGGTGAATTCTCTGATGAGATGTATCGTTATGCTCGTAGCAAAGGAAAAGATAATTTCTATATGGTTGGAGAGGGATGGATGGGTAGAAATGATGCAATTCAGAGGATGCAGAGTTCTTCAGAGGAGAAGAAATTATATCTATTAGATTTACAGGGTTCCTGTATGGATTATCCTGGAGAGATGTATAGAGTTTTCGATGGCTCAGCTGGATTTCAATATTTCACACAAGTTACAGAGTATGGAGATTCGATAATATCAGACCCAACATATATTGGTACTTTTGTTGATAATCATGATGTTTATAGAGCGAATGGAAGATTTAATGAGGCTCAATATAAAAATGCACTCAACTACATTTATCTATTTAGAGGAGTTCCTATTGTTTATTATGGAACAGAGGCAATGTACTCTTGGAGTGGAGCCTATGCAACAACAAATAAAGATGATGTATGTGCTCGTTGGATGCTTGGAGAGAATGGGATAAATTATGTTAAAAATAGTCAACCACCAATATATAAACATTTAAAAATGTTAAACTCTATTCGTCATTCATCAACTATTTTACAAAAGGGAAGGCAAGAGAATATTCTTCTTCAAGATGAAAAAGCAGTTATAAAAAGAGTTTATAATAATAAATCTGCCTATATTGGAATGACAAGAGGAAACTCATATACTCATAATCTTACATCAATTGAAAATGGTTCATACAGAAAAATAAATCCAAATTCATCTCAAGGTAATTTTTCTGTTGAAATAGTTGAGATAACAGATGGAAACTACTCATTAACTGTTCCTGAAAACTCTTTTACTATTTTAGAGATGAATAATTAATCACCATAAAAAAAATCTGAATTAATATTAAGATTCATATTTGAGTTGACTCCATTTATAGATTCATTAATAGCTTTTTCAAGATTTTTTGAACACCATTCAACAAGAAAGTTAAAATCAATTCTCTCTTTTTTTTGAAATTTATATAGCATCTCTGGAGTTGTTATATTTAATAACTCTTTCTCTTGAGATGTTATATATTCAATAAAATTATTTAAATTATCAAGAAAACTATGATTTCTATGATATTTCCTTACCTCTATCTCAATATATCTTAAAAGATTTAGTGATTTTTTAAAATAGTCATCATTACTATTGAATTGAGAAAAAATTGAATCAAAACTATTTTTTTTAATATTTAGAACCCCCTTTTTCTCTGCAAAACGGCGATACATAAGATACTCCTCTTCTGATTTTAAATCTCCAAAATCGGGAAGAAGATTATTCTCTTTAAAAAAATATAACAATCTTTCACTATCCTCAAGATTAAAATTTGAAAATTTATCATAGCAGGGTATAAATAGAACTTTATCGAAATCATTTTCAAAATCCCAATCACCCTCTCTCATATTTTTATATGTTTCAAAAAAAGGAAATCCTGATATTAATATACTATCCAAATCATCTGAACTTGCAACTCTCCAACCATTTAAGCCAATAATATCAATAGATAAAGCTTTCTCTTGGGCATGATCAATAGTTAATTTTTCAGGAAAAATATAGTATGGATCTATCCAAAAAAGTGATGTTTTTTTGTCAAATAGAATATGTTCTGAGTTTTTAAAAAAATACCAACGTTTACTCTCTAAAAGTTTAAATAGATGTTCAAAATTAGAACTTACCATTATGATTCCTTTAAAATTGATTTTCTACAATAGTATTACCAACCACTATTGTAGAAAATTAC
>JAFGXH010000008.1 GCA_016936735.1 bacterium | reverse complement strand
TTATAAAAAAAATAGAGAAAAAACAACAGATAATATGAAAATGCTTCTTGCTAAACTTTATAAATTAGAGGAGAATGATACATATGCCCATTGGATTCTTCATAAAGGGCTTAATGATAATAGTTATCCATCAGAGGATAATTTCGATTACTGGAGTATCTCTTTCCCAATCCCATTTGAAAAAGAGGTAAAAGAGAGCTTGAAAAAACTCTCTATTCCTGAGCCACTTGTATACTCAATTATGCGTCAAGAGAGTGCTTTTAATCCTAAAGCTCAATCTTTTTCAAATGCCTATGGTCTTATGCAACTACTTTATTCAACAGCAAGAGTTGTAAAAAAGGGTACTAATCTAAAACTATACTCATATTGGAGTCTATTTAACCCAGAGATAAATATTCCATTAGGTTCAACATATCTTCAAAATTTAATGGAGCTATTTAATAATAATCTTGTTTATTCATCTGCATCATATAATGCTGGTGAAAAAAGAGTTGAAAAATGGGTTAAAAATTTTGGAAATCTTCCAATTGATGAGTTCATTGAGAATATCCCTATAAATCAAACAAGAGATTATGTTAAAAAAGTTTTAACAGGCTATATTGCTTATGAATATTTATATCAAAATAGTAGTCTTTATTTTACACCTTTAAAAGGGGTGAAGGAGTCAAAATCATTTTTTTATAAGGAGAAAAAATGAGAATAGTTCTTTTTATTTTAATGACATTTATATCATTTTCAGTTTTTTCAGGAAATACAATCACAATTCTTAATTTTGACAATAATAGTGGATTGAAAAAATATAATCCATTGGGAAAGGGTTTAGCTGATATGTTAACAACAGATTTAACATATGTTAAAGGATTAACAATTGTTGAAAGAGATAAGCTTCAGGAGTTAATGAATGAGATTAAACTATCTAAAACAGCATTTATTGATAAAAAAACAGCTGTTAAGTTAGGAAAAGGGGTAAGTGCCAAATGGATACTAAAGGGCTCATTTATAACTGTAAAGGGAAACTTAAGAATTGATGTGAATATTATTGAAACAGAGAGTGGAAAAGTTGTTGATTCTGCCTATGTTGAGGGAAATGAGGCATCTTTTTTTAAAATGGAGAAACAGCTTATAAAAAAAATTGTTAAGGCAATAAGAACAGATGAAACAAAAATACCAGACTCTTTTGAAAAAGAGTCTGAATCAAAAGAGCTCAAAAACTTTGATGTTGTTTTAAACTACTCAAAAGGGGTTGAACTTTATGATGATGGAAAATTTGAAGAGGCAGAAAAAGAGTTCAAAAAAACACTCGAGTTTGATAATAATTTCTCATACTCTATTGAATTTTTAGATAAACTTGAAAAAAGAATGGCTCAATATCAAAAAAAAGCAGATGAGATTAAAAATCAGGAGATAAAAAATCTTATTGATAATTATCAAACATTAAAAACAGATAAAATGATAACTATGAAAATTAGTCAACTATTTGGAAAATTAATGAGTGGTATGGAGTATAGAGAGATGTTAAAACTTATTGATTTTCTTAAAAAAGATCTTCCTCCATCAAATGAGTTTTTAAATATGGATGAATTGATTCAATATTATGCTTTTTTATCTCATTATATGTTAAAAAATAGAGAAAATGCTCTTAAAGAGGGGGAAAATTTCTTAAAAACATTTCCATCTAGTATATATTTTAGTTCTGTTAAAACCAATATGGAGATGTTGATTGAGTCTCAAAAACAGGAGGAATCATTAAAAAATGAGTATCCAAGTGAATTAGAAGAGAAAGAGAAAGATTTTAAAGAGAATATTGATAATATTGAAAAAAATAGAGTTCAACGATATGAATCTATAAAAAAAAGGGAAGAGATGTATCAAAATGATATATCAAGAAGAGAAAAGAAAATTCTTGAATATAGTGAAAATGTTAAAAAATTTAAAAAAGAGCTTGCCGAGTTTGAAGAAAAAATAAAAACAGAAACAAATGAGTATAAGAAAAAATCTATAATGACTCAAATTGACAACAAGAAAAAATATATTGAGCGTGATAGTGGTTATATAAAACGAGAAGAGGATGCTATAAAATCAAAAAAAACAGATATTGAATCTCTTAAAAAAGATTATGAGGATGCTGATAAATCAGCAAAAGAGCAGAAAACATTTCAGGAGGAGGCTTTTGATTTCTCAAAATGCTCTATTGCTGTTTCAAAAAAGATGTTTAAAAAAGCGGAGTGGGACTGTTTAAATTTTTTAAAAAAACATCATACATCTACTTTTAGAGAGTCTGTGTTTTCATTTACTTTTAATATTTATACTCAATCAGGTGACGTTAAGAAAGCAACAGAATTTGGAGATAAATATAAAGCAGAGTTTCCAAAGCAGGAAACAACAATCAACACCCTACTTAGATTTATGCCAAAATAACAATTTAAAAGAACCCCCACCCTAAATCCTTAGCCCCTCACCCCAACCCCTCTCCCGAAGGGCGAGGGGCTTAAAAAGATTTGGAGAGGGACTTAAAAAGTAGGTAAAATGCTAGTATTATTTACTAAAAAAAAGAACAAGAAAAATAGTTTTTAATTTTATTTAATTTAAAAAATATAAAAGATTAAATTTCCCCTCGCCAAGTAGTGGAGAGGGGGATAGGGGGTGAGGGGAAAAGAGAAAAATAGTTTTTTATCTAAAATTTAAATTCCGCTGAATAGTTACAAAAAATTTCATTTTTGAAAAGAAAAAATATAAAAAAAAAATTATTTTTATGCTATAATAATCTCTTGAAAATCATATTACTATGATTTTATATAAAAATCTGGTTTTCTTGGAGAAAAAATGAAAAAAATAGATCGTTCAAAAATCGCAATATTACTTAATGATAATGCAAGAAATGTTAATGATAGTGTAAAAAAAGAGGTAGAAAGTCTTATTCCTAGAGAGAATATTTTTTATACTAAATCACTTGAAGAGGCAGATATAACAATTGCAAAAATTTTAAATGAGGGTTATACACATGTTTTTACTGGTGGTGGAGATGGTACTCTTGTCTATTTTCTGAATAGAATGAAGGAGATTAAAAAAACAGCAAGACTTAAAGTAAAACTTCCTGTTGTTGGAATTTTAAGATTAGGAACAGGAAATGCTGTTGCAATATACACTAATTCAGGGAAAAAAATAGCAGATGATTTAAAAACTATTCTAAAAGGTGGTGCCTATAAAACACAAAAAATACCACTTATAAAAGTGAATGATAAATATTTTACATTTGGTGGATTTGGAATAGATGCTCTTGTTTTAAATGATTATGATAATGTTAAAAAAACTATAAAAAACAGACTATTAAGATGGCCATTTATTGGTTTAAAGGGATATTTTACAGTTGCTATTGGTATAACTCTTCCTAAAACATTTTTTAGTAAAAGACCAATTATTGAGATTTATGCAAACTCTGATAATGTTTATAGAGCATCTTTTTCAAAAGGTTTTGAAAAAATAGAGGTTAAAAAGGGTGATTTAATATTTAAAGGTCCTTTTTCTATGTTAGTATTGGGAACAACTCCATATTATGGTTATGGGCTAAAATTATTACCTTTTGTTGGCAAAAAAGAGAGAACTTTTCAGGTTAAAATAATCAATCTTCATCCTGTTCAGATGCCTATTGAGGTTTTAAGAGCTTGGAATGGTAAATATGAAAGTAATAGTAGTCAAGATTTTCTTTTTGAAGATGTCACTGTTAAATTCTCTGAAGATGTACCATTTCAAATTGCAGGTGAGGCTGCTGGTTATATTCGTGAAACAAGAATATCTTTAAGTCATGAGGATATTGATTTCATTGAATTTCGAGATTAAAATAAAAAAAAATATTCAATAGAATGAATTTTTTCACTCTTTTGTCTGTCTAATAGTTTATATTTTGTGGAGGATTTTATGAAAAAGATTTTATTATTAATGTTTACACTTCTTTTTTCTTTTTCACTTTTTGCAGAAAAACCATATTATGAGGATGAGTATGAGGGAGATTCAGAAATAGAGTCTTGGTATCTTCAACTTGGTCTTGGGTTCTCATCAATAAACTATGATAATAGTAATTATGATGATTATTCTAATAATGACAACCTTGATAGAAAAATGATTAATATTGATCTTGGTGTATATGTACCACTTGATGATAAATTATTGATTGGTGGTGTGATATTTGGAGAGATGGATCGTTATTCAAATAGTAATGATGATTGGGTACAACTTAATTCATATATTTTAGGAATTAGTGCAATCTATTTTACAAAAGTGATTAATGATGGTTTTTTTGTTAGAGGTGATTTCGGTTATACTGATATGAATGCAAGTAATTCAGATGGAGATTCTGCAGAGATTGATGAATCAGAAAAAGGAACTGGCTTTAGATTAGCAGCTGGATATGCTCTTAAAACAAACCCTGATTGGTCTCTTCTTTTTACTTTAGGTTATGCAAACAAAGGCTTTACAAGTGAAAAAATTCAATCTCTTAACTTTACAGTATCATTCCTATTCTAATTTAATCTAAATAATATTTATTTATTCTCCAATCGTGGCGATGGGAGTTATCAATTCTGTTTAATTCTTTTATATTCTTTAAAGAAAAAATATTATTAAAAACAGAAAAAACTTTT
>JAFGXH010000098.1 GCA_016936735.1 bacterium | reverse complement strand
CATATATTCCCCCATAGATTTTCTAATAAGCCCAGTAAAAAAACATTAGACTTTTTTTTTCTTATTTTATTCAATTTCTATGAGATTTTACAATATGTTTTTTCTGTGATTTTACTTTTTTTTCATTAAAATTAATCTAAAACCAATTGTTCCAGATTTGTTTGATAATAATTTATTTCCAATAGTTATTTCATTACGAGGAATTTTTGCTGAAATCGTGGTTTTTAAAGAGTCACCACTCCCCATAAAACTTCCCCCTTTTAGAATAATATATGATATCTCTTTTGTTGTTATTTTTCCAACTTTTGGATCAAAACTTCTTGAAAAGCTTTTTTCAATGGTTGATGTCATCTCCATAACATTTCCTATAGTATCACATAATCTCCATTTATTACATTTTTTTTCACCAACTTTTCCTGTTTTATTATTTGAATTACCTTTATACCAAGAGTAATCACCTGCTAAATCTGATGATTCACCAAAATAAAAAGGAGTCTCTGAACCAGCCTTTGAAGCATACTCCCACTCTGTTTCTGATGGTAATCGATATTGATAATTTTTATCAATACTATTTAATTTCTCAATAAAATCAATTACATCTTGATATGTAATATTTTCAACAGGACATTTTAAGCAATTTTTAAAATATGATGGATTTACTCCCATAATTTTCTCAAACTGCTCCTGTGTTATCTCAAATTGACCCATATAAAAAGACTCTCTAATTTCAACTCTTTTATAATTTTTTTTCTCAATATCTGTTGCATTTTCTGAATTAGAACCCATATAAAAAATACCAGCAGGAATTTCAGAAAACACCATTCCAAAACTATTTTTAATAGTTTTAACACCCTCTCCAAAATAGCTTAATCCTAACTCCTGTGATTTACTAAAAAAGTTTTCATTATCAACTTTATCAACAATTACTGTTTTAATAATTTTCTCCTCTCTATTAAAAACAGATAATCCAATAGATGAATCTGAACACTCAATAAAGAATCTATAATCAATATCACCATTTTTTTCAGATGATATTATAAATCCTCTTTCAGTTAAAACTTGAGAGACTCCAAATGTGATTTTTCTATCTTTACAAAAACCTTTTTGATTATTTTCAATAAAAGCAACACTTTTTTCAACACATGTTTTGCAAAGAAAATTTTGTGCAAGTTTCTGTACTTTTAAAAATAGATTGCTAAAATCTTTATCATCTTTGGGATTATACTCTAATGTTTTTGTATCTAAAATAGCACCACTCTCTAAAGATATAAGCTGATTTGAAAAAAGATAATTTTTACCCTTTTTTACAATTTTAATTAAAACCATCTCTTTTGCAGAGAGCTGTTTTCCAAGCTCTGGTAAAAATTTTGGATCATTTTGTTTCCAATTATGTTCACTTTTTATTTTTTCAAAGGCAGTTTTTTTAACACTTTCATCAACAATAATAAAGCTATTTTTTGTTGCAATCTCTTCAAATCCTAACTTTATAACCTCTAAAATACTATTATCAAACTCTTTTGATGACTCAATTTCAATAATAATAGGACTCTCTTTTTTTGTTTCAATAAAACTTTTTGCAAGAGTTTGTATTTTCCCATAAAACTCATTTTGATTATACTCAATTTTTGATTGAGAAAAAAGAGTTTTAGTTTTTAAAATAACACCTGTTTTTAAATCAATCCATCTATTTGAGATATGATAATAACTATTTTGTGGTACTATTTTAATAATAACCATAAAATTAGCAGAGAGTTGTTTTCCAAATTTTTGAAGAAATTTTGGATCATTTTGCTCCCACTTTGAGTCTTTTAAAATCTGTTCATAAACAACTCTTGAGACCTCTTCATCAACAATACCAAAACCATTTTGAGTTGCAATCTCTTCAAAACCCAATTTTACTATTTTTTTAACATCAGAACTTAAAATAACATCACTATCAATTTTAATAACAACTCTTCCCTTTGTTTCAAAATCTGCAAAAACATCTATTGATAATAGTAAAAGTAGAAGCAAAAAAACAGTTTTCATTTTATCTCCAATAAAATTATAGATAAATAGATACACAAAAACAGATAATATCATGTTTTTTATGGATAAAGTATAAAAAAACAGTAAAACAACTTGATTTAGACATATTTTTGTAATATTTATTCAAATTTTTAATATTACCATTGATTTATTAGAGTATAGTTATTTAAAATTGATTATCTTTTTAAAAACTGAATATTACACTCTTTTATTTTATAACATCACTGTTGATAATTGATTTTTTCTAAGTTATATTGTAGATATTTTTTGGGTACTGTTTTTTCTGTTTTTATAGGTTTTTTATGAGTAATAGTGTTGTTTTTAGAGTTCCAAAATTAGATTTTTTTAAAACTACAGAGAAAATTATTTTCTATCAATTTACTCCAGAGCTAAATGATAATGAGAAATTTAAAGTTGCCTCAATATTAAATGGATTTAGTGAAATAGTTCAGTTTTTTGATATTGGCTCTGAACCATTTTATATAACAAATTTAGAGATTCCTTTTAAAAATTGGGGGATTATATCTAAAAAATCTGGTGTTACAGATGATGAAACATCAAGACTTTTTGATTTTTTTCCAAATAAAATAAAAATCTCTAAAGGGGTTTTATATCTTTTTAATTCAGATAATTATAATATACCTAAGTTTAATCCAGTTATTGAGGAGTTTTCTGAAGGCTCAAAAAAGCAACCAATCCACTTCAAAAAAATAGTTGAAACAGTAAGCAATTCAACCACAGAGTCTATTGAGTTAAATGCAGAAAATCTTTTAAAAATATCAAAAGAGAGAAATCTATCACTCACCTATGAGGAGATGGAGAGTATTATGAGTTATAAAAACATTATAACAGATTGTGAACTTGAAATAATAGCTCAAACTTGGTCAGAACACTGTAAACATAAAGAGTTTAGAGGAAAAGTTATTATCAATAATCTCTCTGAATATAGTTTTAAAAATAGAAAATGGAAAAATAACAAACATTTTATGAACAGTAGAAAAAAAACAGTTATAAACTCACTTTTTAACACATATATAAAGGATGCAACTAATGTTGTTTCTAAAAATCTAAAAAAAATTGGTGCAGATTGGATTGTATCAACTTTTGATGATAATGCTGGTATTGTTAAAGCCAATAGTAGATATAATTTTGCTTGGAAAGTTGAAACACATAACTCTCCATCAGCAATAGACCCTTATGGTGGAGCAATAACAGGTATTTTAGGAAATAATAGAGACCCAATTGGAACAGGAAAAGGGGGAGCAAAAGCTCTATTTAACACAGATGTTTTATGTTTTGGATATCCTGATTATAGTAAGAAACTTCTTGATAAACAGCTTCATCCAAAAGATGTGTTTCTTGGAGTTAGAGCAGGAATTCAGGATGGTGGAAATAAAATGGGGATTCCAACAATTAATGGTGCAACTATTTTTGATGAGAAATATTCTGGAAAACCATTAGTTTTTTGTGGAACAGGGGCTTTAATGCCTCAAACACATTTTTATGGAGATATTGAGAAAAAAGAGATAAAAGATGGAGATATTATATGTGTTGTTGGGGGAAAAACAGGAAAAGATGGAGTTCATGGAGCAACATTTTCATCTGAAACATTAACAAAAGAGTCTCCATCATCTGCAGTTCAAATTGGAAGCCCATATACTCAAAAAATAGTTTTTGATTTTTTAGATGAGGCATCTAAATTTGGATATATTAGAACAGTAACAGATAATGGAGCTGGTGGTCTATCAAGCTCTATTGGAGAGTTAGCAATATTATCAAATGGTGCATCAGTTGAGCTTTCTAAAGTGCCTTTAAAATATAGTGGGCTTCTTCCTTGGGAGATATTTCTTTCAGAATCACAAGAGAGAATGACTATTGTTGTTCCTAAAAAGTTTAAAAATCAGATATTTGAGCTTGCAAAAGAGATGGAGACTACAATTGAAGCGATTGGTGAGTTTCATAATAGCGGTTTTTTAACTGTTTTTTATGAGGGTAGATTGGTGGCTGAACTGAATCTTGATTTTTTGCACAATGGTTGTCCTTTAAAAATAATGGAGTGTAAGCCATATATAACAAATTTCAAAAAAAACAGAGATATTCCAGATTTCTCTTTAAAAGATATTTGTAAAAAAATATTATCATCTCTTAATGTTGCATCAAAAGAGTCAATTGTAAGAATGTATGACCATGAAGTTAAGGGAAAAACAGTTATTAAGCCATATATGGGGCAAAATGGAAACTCTCCACAAGACTCTGGTGTTATGAGATTTGATTTTAATAATTATGATGGAGTTATAGTATCAAATGGAATAAATCCTAAATACTATAAATCTCCTTATGATATGTCAGCTGGTGCATTTGATGAGGCAATAAGGTCTATTATATCTGTTGGTGGAGGTTTACCAAATAGAGATATATTTTGGAGTGTTAATGATAATTTTTGCATGCCAAATGTTGTTTATGACCACGAAAAAAATAGAGATGGAATGTTTAATTTATGGTGTTTAATAGAGATGAATCGGGCTCTTTATGATATATCAACAGCATTCTCAATTCCATTAACATCTGGAAAAGATAGTATGAAAAACGATTTTTACTCTGATGGAGTAAAAATCTCTGTTCCGCCAACAATACTATACTCTGCAACATCATATATTAGTGATGTTAGAAAAACAGTAACAACAAATATTAAAAACTCTGATGACTATATTTTTATAATAAATAGAACATATAATGAGTTATATGAGTCGGAGTTTTATAGGGCATTATCAATTTCTGGTGGAGTTCCACCAAAAGTTAGAGTTGAAAAAGCTTTAAATGTTTATAAAAAAATGGAGATTGCAAATAGTGAATCACTTATAAACTCATCACATGATATCTCTGATGGTGGTTTTTTTGTTGCAATATTAGAGTCTCTTTTTAAAACAGGATTTGGAGCAACAGTTGAGTTATCTAATTTTAACAAAGAGATTTTATTTTTTAAAAATAAAAAAAACATAAATAATACTCTTTTTAGTAAAAAAAGTAATATTTTTTATAAAGAGAGTGTTTTTTGTTTTAAAAACAGCAATTTTTATTATAAAAAAGATAATCTAAATGATTTTATTAACAATAAAAAGCTAAAAAATATTTTATCTCTCATGTTTTCAGAATCTCACTCAAGATTTGTTGTTACAGTTTCTCAAAAAAATCTTAATAGATTTCTCCAGATTTTTAAAAATGATGTTTTTTTAATGGGAAAAACTGATTCTAGTAATAAAATCAAACTATTATATAAAGATAAAGTGATTTTAAATGAGAATTTAAACTATTTTTACGAGATATATCAAAATCCTATAGAGTCTATTTTTCATTAAACAGATTTTTTTATCTTTTTATATTTTTTTTCAATTATTTTTAAAGTTTTTCTTTAATTCTTATGCGTTAACCCTAGATAATTTAAATTTTTATTATAAATTTTAAGAAAATTATCGATAGAGACAAAGGTTTTTATTATAATGTAAACGTTCATCTTTTCTCCTTTAGAAAAGTTTTTTG
>JAFGXH010000097.1 GCA_016936735.1 bacterium | reverse complement strand
ATTTGAATAGCTTTCATTGATTCTATTTTCCATAATCGAGTTATCAGAAATATTAATAATATAAAAACTCCAATAGATAAAAATACAGATATAATAGGTTTTAGATAAACTCTAAAGCCTTTATATGAAAAAAATGTAAGTAGTATAATAAATGATAAAGATAAGTATACTCCATTAACTGTTCTATCTTCATTAATTTTATTACCTAAATCACCAATAGAACTAACTGTTGTTGTAGCTAAAGGAAATTTATTAAAATCACTAAATATTTTTCTATAAAATAGTTTTTTTTTCTCTTTTAAAGCCTTTTCATTCTCTTTTAAATCACCTACTTTTTCAATCATAATAAATCCTCCTATATATTAACTTAATAAACTCTCCAATAACCCTCACCAATCTTTAAATCTTCAAGTCCCTCTCCAGGTACTGGGGAGGGATTTAGGGTGGGGGAAAATCTTTTATTTGACTTTCTCTTAAATATCTCCAATAACCCTCACCAACTAGCTAATTGACTCTCTTTTTCTTTAGTTTAACTTAATAAAATTAAAAATTTACTTTCTCTCTTCCTCTTCATCTCCTTTTCTTCTCTTTCTCCCCTCTCCAAGTATTGGAGAGGTATTGGGGGTGAGGGGGAAAATGGGTAAAGAGACGAAGCAATAGAGCTTTTTTATCAATCTTTATTAAATAAATATGCTCCTTTACCTTCTCCCGGTGCTCCTTTAGCTTCTCTCGGTGCTCCGTTACCTTCTCCCGATGCACCTTTAGCTTCTCTCGGTACTCCGTTACCTTCTCCCGATGCTCCTTTACCTTCTCTCGGTGCACCTTTAGCTTCTCCCGATGCTCCTTTACCTTCTCTCGGTACACCTTTACCTTCTCCCGATGCACCTTTAGCTTCTCTCGATGCTCTGTTAGCTTCTCATACTTCAACTTTATCTATATTATTTTCATCATAAGGCACTGCTTTTGATTCAATAAAATATACAATAACAATAATAAAAACAAATACAATTAATTTTAAATGACTATTATATTCTATTTTAAGTACAAAGTTATAAATAATAGATACAGTTATTTGTAGAATAGATGTCAATGATAGTAAATTAAAGTAAAACTTAGAGTAACTAAGTTTATACTCATCAAAACGCTTTTTAAAATATCTATAAGTTAATATCATTGCAGTAATATATGTAATTGCATAAGATATATAAAATAGATACATTTGAATAGCTTTCATTGATTCTATTTTCCATAATCGAGTTATCAGAAATATTAATAAAATAAAAAATCCAATTGATAATAGTATTGATATGAGAGGTTTCAGATAAGCTCTAAAGCCTTTATATGAGAAAAATGCAATCAATACAATAAATGATAAAGATAGATATGGTCCTCTAATTGTTCCATCAGGGTTAAATCTTTGTTCTAAGTCACTAACAGAGCCAATTGTTGTCATAATTAAAGGAAATTTATTAAAATCACCAAATATTTTTTTATAAAAATCTCTTTTTTTCTCTTTTAAAGCCTTTTCATTCTCTTTTAAATCACCTATTTTTCCAATCATAATAAATCCTCCTATATATTAACTTAATAAAGTCTCCAATAACCCTCACCACTTAGCTAATTGACTCTCTTTTTCTTTATATTAACTTAATAAAATCTCCAATAACCCTCACCCCCTAGCCCCCTCTTACTCGCACCTTAAAAATGCTTTAGCATTTTTAAGGAACCCGCTTTTACGTGGCGAGGGGGAATTTAGTCTTTTTGTTTTTCAACTTAATAAATATAAAAACTAATTCTATTTTTCTCTTTTTTTACTAAGTAAATATAAGATTTTACTTACCTCTTAAAGTCCATCTCCAACTCTTTTTAAGCCCCTCGCCCTTCGGGAGAGGGGTTGGGGTGAGGGGCTAATAGGATTTAGGGTGGGAGGAAAATCTTAACCTAATAAAATTAAAAACTTACTTTCTCTCTTCCTCTTCACATCCTTTTCTTCTCTTTCTCCCCTCTCCAAGTATTGGAGAGGGGTTGGGGGTGAGGGGGAAAATGGGTAAAAAGACGAAGCAATAGAGCTTTTTTCTCAATCTTTACCCTCTACTCCTTCAACTTTATTTATATTATTTTTGTCATAAGATACTACTTTTGATTCAATAAAATATAAAATTATAAAAATAGTAAATAAAGAAATAAATTTTTCAGGAGAATGATAACCAATCTCAAATATACTATTAATCAAAAAGAATATAGATGTATTTATAAGAAACATTGATGAGAATACAATTAAATATGCTTTAGAATAAACATATCCTTTACTATCAAAAACTCTTTTAAAACCTCTATAAGTTAATACAGATGCGAATAAATATGGTATTATAAAGAGTGTATAATATAATGCAACAGTTTTTACTTCAATAAGTTTATAATTATCTACAACAATCATTATAGTAATGATAAATGATATTGATAAAAAAGATAATATTGATGATTTAGCTTGTTTAAACTTAGTTCTAAAAAGTTTATACATAATTACAGTTAAAAAATATATTAATGATAAAGATATATTACTTAAAAAATGATCTGTTTTAAGTGTATTACCAACTTCTAAATCTGTAAAAGATATTATTAGTGATGGAATAAGAATAAATTTATTAAATTTATCAAATATACTATCATAAAAATCTCTTTTTTTCTCTTTTAAAGATTTATTTTTATCTCCAACCTCCTCTTTTAACCTTTTTAAATTAGATTTATCATTCATCATATTATTGTTAGCTTGATTTAAATCACCTACTTTTTCAATCATAATAATTTCTCCTATATCTTAACCTAGTAAAATTAAAATTTTACTTTCTCTCTCTTTCTTCACATCCTTTTCTTCTCTTTCTCCCCTCTCCAACTCTTGAACAAAAATCAGTAAAGAGATATAAAATTAATAAAAAGACGAAGTAATATAACCTTTTTATTACATTATTGTAACAAAAATCAACAAATTTATTAGTTATTGCCTAAAATTATCTACTTGTGATTAACTTTTATCATATTTTTTTGAGGGTAGATTTACTTAAACTCTAGTAAGACGTAATTCAAGACAACAGATATCTAATAAAGACTATTTAGACATTAAGAAGACACCAACTAAAGCAAGAGACATACCAATCCACTGCTTTATTGATATAGCCTCTTTAAATACAATAAGAGCTAGAATAATTGCAATAATAGGATAAAGGGCTGTAATAGTAACAATAACAGATGATTTACCACCTGTTTTAAGTGCAAGAACAAAAAATAGAGTTCCTAGAACACCACAAAAGCCTGTTAATAGTGCAAAAGATACCCCTTTAGGAGATGTTTCAAGTGAACCTTTTGTTGTAAAAAATATAAACACAGTAACAAAAAGTCCACCAATTGTATTAAATATTAAAAAGCTTTTAGGATTAATATAACTTTGTGATATTTTTGGAAAGAATGCCCATAAACCATATAAAAACAGAGAAATAGCTGTATGAAATAGCCAATTCATAGAGTCCTACCTATCAATAAAAGGGTTTGATATAAATATATAAAATATAAAGTCAGCTTTATAATCATTATAATCATATTAAAGCAGTAAATTGTGCAATAAAATAGATATTTTATTGCCATAAAGAGCATTGTGATATCATAAAATAGATAAAGATTCAATATAATTAAGTTAATAGTTAAAATAGATAATAAAAATGAAAATCTTATTTCAATCTGCTGAAGATAAAGTAACATGAACAGTGGGTTTTAACCCACTGAATATAAAAAAATTTCAATCAACTGAATATGAAGTAACATGAACAGTGGGTTTTAACCCATTGAATATAAAAAAATTTCAATCTGCTGAATATGAAGGAGCTAATAATAGATCAGAAAATCAATGTTTATAATACCATAAAACAGCAAAAGCAACAAAACTCATTCCAACAATAGATAATATAGTTGGATAATCATTTGGAATAACTATCCAGCTTAAAATAGAGCCTAAAATAGGAATTAAAAACTTCCACAAATTCAATGATGATATTTTCACTCCAGATTTAAGAAGTTTAAACCATATTGAAAAGGCTCCAGCAGAGACAATAGTAAGCCAAAATAGAGAGATATAAAACTCAACACTATTTGGAATTGATACAGATGGCTCGAATATTAGTGAAATAGTGATTAAAACTAATCCACCAACCATTATTTGACCTGAATTTAAAGCAATAGCAGATATATTCTTCCCCTTTTTTGCAACAACAACATTTCCCCAAGCTGATGATATATTTGATAAAACCAAAAGTAGAACTCCAATAATATAATGATTCGAGTTAGCTGCTCCACCCTTTTGAAAAGCGATTATAGAGACACCAATAACACCAAAAACAAATGCTAAACCCTTTTTTAAACTCATTTTATCATTATTCATTGCAAAGTGAGCCATTACAGCTGCAAAAAGAGGTCCTGAACCTACAATAATACTTCCAACACTTCCTGGAGCAAAAGATAAACCATTATAAAAAAGGGAGTATAGTATAATTGTCTGAAATAGAGCCACCTCTAAAATAGTTTTATAGTTACCTTTTATCTCTTTAAGATAGTCAGAAATCTTTCCTGCAAAAGGGATAAGAATAACTCCTGCAAAAAAGAATCTTAAACCAGCAAACATAAAAGGTGGAAGGTATCTTAAACCAACTTTTATACTAGCAAATGCTGTTGACCATAAAAAAACAGCAACTAAAGCCTTTGGGATATAACTATTATCTGATTTATACATAACTCTACTTCAACAAAAAGAACAAACAGACTCTTCTAACATAAATATAGAGCTAAGTAAAATAAAAATATAACCTTTTATGTCACTATTAGTAGTAACAAAATATGGTAAAATTGTCCTGTTATTAAATTTCATCCATTTAATACACTATTTTTAAAGGATAAATTTTAATTAATAATAATATGGAAAAGCTTTTGCGATTAGCTAACCTGTTTTCTTAAATAGGAAAACAGATTATTTCTGAGTATTATTAGAATTTTAATAATGTCATTTATGTGAATTAGCTATATTATTGTTCAATCAATTGACAATAATATATATTTGTGATAGAAAATTAAGTTTGGTTGATAAATCAACTAAACTTGAGATTTATTATTGTAGCTTGGAGATATATATGAAAACAGTCTATCTTGGAATGACAGGAGATATAATTCATCCTGGGATAATAAATATTATCACAGAGGCAGCAAAACTTGGAAAAGTAATGGTAGGATTGTTAACAGACTCAGCAATTGTATCACATAAAAGATTACCATTTTTAACTTATGAACAACGTTTAAATGTTGTGAGCAATATAAAAGGTGTTGACTCTGTTGTTCCTCAAGAGGATTGGAGTTATATTCCAAATTTAAAAACATATAAACCAGAGATTATTATTCATGGAGATGATTGGAAAACTGGTCCACTTAGTAAAATGAGAGAGGATGTTTTTCAGTTAATGAAAGAGATGGGTGGAGAGGTTGTTGAGATTCCATATACAAAAGGTATAACATCATCAATTCTAAGTGAAGCAAAGAAATCTATTGGAACAACTCCTGATATTCGTTTGAAAACTCTTCGTAGATTAATTAGTGCGAAATCAATTGTAAGAATAATGGAGGCTCACTCTGGATTATCTGGTTTAATTGTTGAGAATATAGAGATTGAAAAAGAGGATGGAATTCACTATTTTGATGGAATGTGGTCATCAAGTCTTACTGACTCAACAAGTAAAGGAAAACCAGATATTGAGGCGGTTGATTTAACAACAAGACTTCAGAGTTTAACAGATATTCTTGAGTGTACAACTAAACCGATTATTTTTGATGGAGATACAGGTGGACTATGTGAACATTTTGTTTTTACAGTTAGAACACTTGAGAGAAATGGAATATCTGCAGTTATAATTGAGGATAAAGTTGGTCTTAAGAAAAACTCACTATTTGGAACAGAGGTTGAGCAGAATTTAGCAACGATTCCACAGTTTTGTGAGAAAATAAGTGTTGGGAAAAAGGCTCAAGTGACATCTGATTTTATGATTATTGCTCGTTTAGAGAGTTTGATTGCAGGTTATTCAGTTGATGATGCAATTGAGAGAGCATTCGCCTATGTTAAAGCTGGTGCAGATGGTGTTATGATTCATAGTAAAGAGAAATCTGGAGATGATATTAAAGAGTTTTGTATTAGATTTAAAAAAGAGTACTCTAATATTCCTATTATATTAGTTCCAACAACATATAATCAGTTCACAGAGAAAGAGCTTCACTCTTGGGGAGCTAATGTTGTTATCTATGCAAACCATATGCTAAGATCATCCTATCCAGCAATGATGGAGACAGCAAAACTTATTCTCGAACATGAAAGATCTAAAGAGGCAGACAAACTATGTATGCCTATAAAAACTATTCTTGAACTAATACCAGGAACAAAATAGTTTTCTAATTTTATGATTTCAGAGTTTGATAAAAGATATTAAAAGTTTTTAAATATAAGGGTAATAGAATGATTGATACTCAGAGATTTGGTAGTGAGCTTAAAGCATTAGGTTATGATTTTTATAGTGGAGTTCCCTGCTCCTTTTTGAAAGATCTTATTAATTATGCAATTAATGAGTGTGACTATGTTATGGCTGCAAATGAGGGAGATGCTCTTGCAACCTGCGTTGGAGCACAGATTGCAGGAAGAAAGTCTGTTGTTTTAATGCAGAATTCAGGATTGGGAAACGCAGTTTCCCCTCTTACATCATTAAATCAGGTTTTCAAAATTCCAACACTTGGATTTGTATCTCTTCGTGGACAAGAGGGGATTCCTGATGAACCACAACATCAACTAATGGGATTAATAACAGATAAAATGCTTGAAACAATGAGAATAGAGTATCGATTCTTATCGGATGATTATGAAGAGGCTCTCAAACAACTTCAAGAGGCTGACTCTATTATTAATTCTGGTAACTCACTCTTTTTTATTGTTAGAAAAGGGACATTCTCTAAAGTCTCATTGAATAGTGATAAAAAAGCTCCTAAAAAAGAGAATCTTCATACAAGGGGTGAAATGCTAGAGGCTGTTTCATCTGTTGCAGATAAAGAGTCTCTTTATATAGCAACAACAGGTTTTACTGGAAGAGAGCTTTATGAGTTAGGAGATAAAGAGAACAACTTTTACATGGTTGGTTCACTTGGTTGCACATCATCATTTGCATTAGGAGTTGCTCTTGCAAAACCTGAGAAAAAGGTTGTTGTTTTTGATGGTGATGGTGCAATATTAATGAGAATGGGAAATCTTGCAGTTAATAGTGCCTACAAGCCTGCGAATATGTTACATATACTTTTTGATAACAATGCTCATGAATCAACAGGTGGTCAATTTACTGTTTCAGGCAATGTTGATTATCCAAAAGTTGCATCAGCTTGTGGATATCAGAGTGTTGAATCAGTAACAGATGTTGATTCATTAAAAAAAGCTGTTATCAATGCTCAAGAGAGAGGTGGTTTAACATTTATATATGTTCCAATATCTCAGGGAGCACCAGAAACACTTGGTCGCCCTAAAGTAACACCTCCAGATGTTGCAAAAAGATTTTCAGCCTTAATTAGCAGAGATTAAAAAATATTTAATGAAATCTGCTTTTCTGGTGTTTAATAAAAGGAAGTTGAAAAAGAAAAAATAGTAAAACTATTTTTT
>JAFGXH010000096.1 GCA_016936735.1 bacterium | reverse complement strand
TTTAATGATAAAGATTTTATAAATAAAATTGATAAACAGATTTTATTAATATCTCTTTATGGATTAAAATCTATTGCGGAGTTAGAGAGAGAGATTCTTTTAAATATTTTTCAAATAGTTAATCCAAAACTAAAAAATGTTGCAACTATTGGAAAAAATCTAATATCTGCATCTCTTAAAATATCAAACTTAATATCTGGTGCAAATATTAAATCATCTTTTGGTGATATTTTTAAAAATATAGAGATTGATGTTGAGGAGTTAGAGTACTCTAAATATATTTTTATTTTTGATGATTTAGAGCGTGCAACAATAAATATTGATGAGTTTTTTGGATTTGTTAGTAATTATGTTGAAAATCTAAACTTAAAAACTATTTTAGTCTCTAATGAGAATGAGTTAAGAAAACTTTTTAAAGAGAGAGATGATTTTGAGATAAAAGCGGTTGAATCGGAAAGTTCAGATGAGAAAATAGTTACTCTTAATAACTCAAAAACAAATAGATATGACACAATAAAAGAGAAAATTATATATAAAACTGTTGAGTTTGAGTCTGATATAGATTTAATTTTTGATAAATTTATCCTAAATTTCTCATTAGTTGAGAATGATAAAGATAATAGATTTAATTTTGATATCAAAAATATAAAAAATGATATCATGCCAATTCTATATAAAGATAGAAATCTAAGATCTTTAAAATATTTTCTTCATATATCTAAAACTGTTTTTAAAAAAATAGATTTTAATAGTGAAGAGTATACAGATAAAGAGATATTTAATAAAACATTAGAGAAACTTTTCTACTCAATTTTTATTTTCTCAATTGCATATAAAAATGGTGTAGATTTAAGTGAATTTTTAGAAAAAGGTTCAATAAAAGATAGATTTAAAAAGGCTGTTTTTAATGTTATGAATAATATTACAACAACAAAAGCAGATTTTGAAACTTTTAAAGAGAGATATGGAATAAATCAATATGGATACTCTTTTGAGTATAATAGAATGATTGTATCTTTTATATATTTTTATAATTTAGACTCTATTGAACTAAATAGTATCTTAAAAAAACAGTATTTAGATCTATTTGGAAAAAAACAGAAATCAGATGTTTATGACTCTTATGATTTAATTATTGAGAATAGATTTTTAGAGTTAGATGAGAGTGATTTTGATAACTATCTTTTAAATTTAAAAGATAATTTAGTTAATGGAAAATACTCTGCACCATATTACTATTCAGATTTACTTAATTTAGTAAATCAAAATAGTTTTTTAAAAAGATATATCTCTAATGAATCAATAGAGATTGGTTTTAAAAAGTTTATTGATAACTTTGATAATTTAATAAGTATTCATGAACTAAATCTATTTAGTAATGAAACACTAAATATTATCAAAGAGCATAATAAAAAGATTGAAAACAGACTAAAATATAAACAGAAAAAAAGATTACATCAATTTTTTACTGAATCAAACTTTGATAAAAAACATGGAGAGATTAACTCAGAGGATTTTGATTGGATTGATTATGATTTACATGATTTTTTTGATGTTTTAAAAAGTGCAACAAATAGAAAACTAAATTGGTTTAATAGATATCTACAAAATAGATACTCTATTTTAGATTTAGATAGATATATATCGCACAAAGATAAAATTGATAGAGTTTTAAATCTTATTGATGATGTTTTTCTAAGAACTTTAGAGATAAACAGACACTTTATCAAACATGAAAACTTTAAAAATATAAAACAGACACTAAAATCAATAAGCAAAAAACTCTCAGAGATAAAATAGATATATAAAATTAAATTGTTCTGTGATTTATTAAAGAGAGACTATTTTACAACAATTTTATTACCACCAGCGGAACGAGAGGCATCAATTCCATCATAAATCGCTGTCATAAGAGATGTAAAAGAGAGATCCTCTCTTTCTGAAGATGCAATTGCAATTGAGAAAACAATTTCAGGATGATCTTTTAAAAGTTTTTGATATATTCTCTCTGCAACAATATTTGCACCAGCTTTGTTTGTGTGTGGCATAAGTATTAAAATTGCTTCATCTCCAAGTGTTATTGGAATATCAATATCTCTAATTGATGTTGAGATTTTATCACTAAAATTTAAAAAAAGTTTTTGAAAATCATCAAGAGACTTTTTCTTCATTTTTACAGAGTTATCAAATGTTAAATACATCATTGTAAGTGGAATTTGATATCTTTTTACCCTTTTTATCTCTATGTGAATAATTTTCTTTAGAAATTCAAAGTGATAATAGTCATTTGTTATATGAAGACCTGTATCAAGAAGCTCTGTTAGTTTCTCTGCTCCTCTAAAAAGAATAAGTAGAGACTCTTTAGAGATACTCTCTTCATGAATATAGTTATCAATCTCAACTGTTTTTAAATTAATCTCAGACTCATTATCATAAACAACCATATTTAAAGATATCTGTTTTAAATGCTCTTTCATTTCAGATATCCATAAACTGGTTTCAGCTTTCTGAAGAGAGTTTATCATAATTGCATAAAATCTAACATCTTGGTTATAAACTTTATGAAACAGTTCATCTAAACTTTGAAAATGTGCAATCTCATACTCTGTATCCTCCAAAAGATTTTGAAACGTTTTCAGTTTATCCTCTGGAAATGATAAAAATGCAATTTTTTTCTTCATTAAAGTGCCTTCAAAAAGTTATCAATAAGATTTGTAAAAACATCTTTTACTTTATTTGCAGTATCACTTACCTCTTGATGAGATAGTTTTGTCTTAGAGATTCCTGCAGCCATATTTGTGATACATGAAACACCAACAACATCTACACCTGAGTGTCCAAAAACAATAGACTCTGGAACAGTTGACATTCCAACTGCATCAGCCCCAAGAACAGAACCCATTTTAATTTCAGCAGGTGTTTCATAAGATGGACCACTCATAGCAATATAAACACCCTCTTTAATATTGATATTCATTTTATTTGCAACATCTTTCATTTTTTTTCTTAATTTTTGGCTATAAACCTCTGTCATGTCAGGAAAACGAACACCAAAACTTTCAAGATTCTGACCAATTAAAGGGTTTGTTCCCATGAAATTTATATGATCTTTAATCATCATTAAATCACCATGTGTAAAATTTTTATTAATACCACCTGCAGCATTAGTAATAACAACTGTTTTAACACCCATTGCAGAGAGAACTCTTGCTGGAAAAGTAACCTCTTCCATTGAATATCCTTCATAAAAGTGAACTCTTCCCTGCATTGCAACAACACGTTTTCCATGAACTTTTCCAATAACAAGATTTCCTGAATGTCCATGAACAGTAGATTGAGGGAAGTTTGGTATCTCTGAATATGGAATAACCTCTTTATCCTCAAATGTATCAGCATAATCACCAAGACCACTTCCTAATATAACAGCTATTTTAGGAAAATCTTTAACTTTTTTTGTTAAATATCCAACCGCTTCGTAAATTGATTTTAAATAGAGCTCTTTTGTCATTTAGCCTCCTGTTGAATTGTGAATCTTATCAATGATTTTAAGACTTCATTCTGTTTAATTTTTCCAAAAATCCCCTTTAGATCCTCATAAATAGTTGGATCCATAAGAAGAGCACCTAAACTACCTTTTCCATCTTCGACAGATTTTACAATATTGTTAACTCTTAGAGCTGAATCTCTAACAAGTGATATTGTATCATTTTTACTATAAACAACCTGATGAATAACTCCATCCCCATTTACCACTTCATCAGATATATCCTCAATATACTCAACAATTTTCTCCACTTTTGATATCACTTTTGGACCACTTTTTCCATAAACTAACTCATGAAGAATAGAGTCATTATTACTCTCTATCTCTTTTGTTATATTGTTTAGGCGATTTGTTAATACAACTATATTATCACTTATTCTTTCACTATTTTTTAGTATTTTTCTAACACTCTCTTTATATTCAGCATCATATATTAAAGCACCAATAAGCCCTTTCTGATTCTCAATAGCCTCTATACTATTCTTTAATGATGCTAACGTAAAAAGAAGAAAATCTAAAAGGCCAGAATCTTTATAGTTATCAACTATATCTCCAATACTTTCAAGGATTAGATCTGTTTTAACAAGAACATCTCCAGCTGTCTCAATTGCATGAATTGGGTCTGAAGAGATATACCCCACAATAACATCACCACTTATAACATTAGTCTCCATTTTTCCTGGAGAGATATTTACTATTTTCCCACCTAAAATACCTTTTGTTGATATTTTTGCAATTGCATCTTTTTTAATAAATTGAACAAATGGTAATCTAATATCCATTGTCACTTTTACACGTTCATCCAAACTATTTTTAGGAAAATCTATCTTTTTGACACTACCAACATACTTACCATAAAGATATACTCCTGAATCATCTTTCAATCCACTTATCTCCTTAAAGTAGGCATATATCTCTATTGTATCTCCAACATAACCCTTCTCTTTCCCCAAAGACAATATAACTGCACCAAGAAGTATAAAAAGTGATGTCATCACAAGACCAACAATCACCTCAAGCTTTTTTGAACTCTCCATATTTCACTCAATTTAATAATATAAAAAATGGTTAAAAAAAATTAAAATAAAATATTTTTTCTCTAAATTTATCTCAAAAATATATTTACTAAAACTTATATCAATATAACTAAATATAGTTATACAATAAATGATAATCTAAAACAAGAAATTATAACTTTTATTTTATATAAAAAATATTATTGCATTGGTAAACCATGTATAAAGTTGTATACAATTGGATTATTTGTAGCCTTAATATCTTTTACAGTTCCTTCAAAAATAATTTTTTTATCCCATAACATTGCAATTCGATCAGATACAGTAAATGCAGACTCCATATCATGTGTTACAACAATAGAGGTTATATTTAAATCTTTTTGTAGATTTTTAATAAGATTATTTATTAATGATACATTAATTGGATCTAAACCAGTTGTTGGTTCATCATAAAGTAAAACCTCTGGATTTGTAGCAAGAGCTCTTGCTAATCCCACCCTTTTTTGCATACCACCACTAAGTTCAGATGGCATTCTTTTTTCAATTCCAGGTAAACCTACTCTTTCTAAATTTGTTAATACAGTTTTTTTTATCTCTTTTTCATCTTTAATACCATGCATTCTTAATGGATATGCAATATTTTCAGCAACAGTAAGAGAGTCAAAAAGAGCACCATTTTGAAAAAGCATTGCTATTCTTTTTCTAATATTAATAAACTGGTTTTCATTATATTTTGTGATATCTTTATTATCAAATAGAATTGATCCTGAATCTGGATGAAGTAGACCAATTAGCATTCTTAGCATAACAGATTTTCCTGTTCCACTACCACCAAATATAGTTAATGTTTCACCCTGTTTTACAAATATATCAAGCCCATTATAAATTATATTAGCTCCAAATTTTTTGTAAATATCTCGAAATTCAATAAGTTTCAATAGAAAATCTTCCTTTAAAAGAGAGAAAACAACATAAAACAGCTCTTATTCTAACAAAAAAGTAAAATAAAGTAAAATTTAATTTTATTAAACTCATTTATTTTACAATTTTTGCAATTTTTTTAAATTTGAAATGATTAATTAATATTAGTAATTTTCTATACTGATTTCAAAATATGATTGAGGATGTAGACAAGCTGGACACATTTGAGGAGCCTTTTCACTTTCATGAAGATATCCACAATTACGACATTTCCAAACAACTTTACCTTCTCTTTCAAATACTCGTCCCTCTTCTAAATTTTTATAAAGAGTACGATATCTCTCTTCATGAGCCTTTTCAACTTTAGCAATTAATCTAAATGCAGCTGCAACATCTTTAAATCCCTCCTCCTCTGCAATTTTAGCAAATTCAGGATAAAGCTCTGTCCATTCCTCATTTTCACCTTCAGCTGCAGCTTTTAAGTTATCTAAAGTTGTTCCAATAACACCAGCAGGATACATAGCAGTTATCTCAACAGCTCCACCCTCTAAAAATTTAAAGAATCTTTTTGCATGCTCTTTTTCGTTTAAAGCTGTCTCTTCAAAAATAGCTGAAATCTGTTCTAATCCCTCTTTTTTAGCCTGTTTAGCAAAATAGTCATAACGCATTCTTGCTTGAGACTCTCCAGCAAAAGCTTTTAGTAGATTTTGTTCTGTTTTTGTACCTTTTAAACTTGCCATAAATCCTCCAAAATATAATAAAACAACAATTACTTCTATCATATTTTCATTTTGTTAGCAAATAAAAACAGTTACAAATTAATTTTTAAGTAAAAAATATATTTATAATCCCCAACCACCACAAACATTTATTTGTGTTCCTGTTATATAAGAGGCCTCATCAGAAATAAGATATTTTATAGCAGATGATATCTCATCCAATTTTCCATATCTATTCATTGGAACATCGGTTGGTTTACTTTCGGAGTTCTCCATAATTCCTGGAGAGACCATATTTGCAGTGATATTAAACTCTCCAAAAGCTTTTGCAATAGAGAGTGTTAGTTGCCAAATTCCACTTTTTGCAATATAGTATGGTGTTATTAATGTTTTTGAAACAGATGCTCCAGAGTTAACATAACCAATATTAATAACTCTACCAAATCTATTTTCTGAAAATATTTTTAGCATATAGTGTGTAATATAGTAGTTTGCCATAAGATTTTGATTAATAATAAAATCCCACTCATCAATAGATAGTTTTTTGAGATCTTTTTTTAGATAATCTCCTGCATTATTGACTAAAATAGATAAATTCTGTATTAACTTTTCATTTTTGAGGGGGTTAAAAAAATCTGCAACACTATTTTTATCAGATGAATCTAATTTTATAGCCAAAGATTCAATACAATAATTCTCTGATAATTTTTTAGCAATAGTAGTAGCCTCAACCTGTGAGTTTCTATATGTTATTACTATATTGACCCCAATAGAGGCCAATGACTCTGCAATTTGAGCCCCAATCCCTTTTGCTCCACCAGTTATTAGAGCCCAAGTTCCCTTAATATTATTATAACTATTCAATTAAAATCCTATTTATAGTTCTTTTTTACAAACAAAAAAGATTTAATAGATATCTTGCATAACCCTGTTTATTAATAAAAAAAACAGCTCTTTTATAACTGATTTCTAATATAAAAAGTAGATTGAGGTTCTCAAAATCTACTTTTTTACCACCACTCTTTATTATTATGATATTTTGGATTTCTAAGAGAGTAATCAAGAGGAAAATAGTAGGAGCGTTTATATTGAATACCATTTTTTTCCTGATAATAATCTGCTTTTTTTGTATAAAAACGCATAAATTTAGGGATAAACCACAAAGAGAATATAACAATAGCTAATCCACCCAAATGGTCTGCAAAATAGTGATATCTCAGGAATATTGCAGCTGTCCAAACTAAAATAACAGGAATTAAATATACCCAAAACCTTTTTCTACTATGAAAAAAATCAAAAAGTAAAACAAAACATGGTCCACCAAAATGAAGAGATGGAAATGCCTGATATCCACCACTTAAATTCTCTATCATTGAGTCACAGGCATTCATAAATGTTCCTGAAACCAAATCATAATTATAAAAATCGGAAGGGAAAAAGAATTTTGGTCCAAGAGATGGAATAACAATATTTGTAAAAAATGCAAGAAGAAAAGTAAAAGTAAATCCAGTTACAAATACATCAAATATTGGGCTTTTTGTAAGAAATTTTTTCAAAAATGGAAGATATATTATTCCAAAATATATTATATAAAATGCTCCCATCAGCTCAATAAAATGGTGATTCCAAAAATTCTCTAAAATTCTAGAGGCATCATCACCCAAAACAGCTGAATCAAAATGTAAAAGAGGAAAATCGAAATTATAGTTAGAGACAGATGGAATTATATAGAAAAGTTTCTCATAAACAAATGTTCCAGTAATAAATGGTGATAATTTATATATCACTTTTGGAATAAATCCCCATCTATTAAAGAAAATATTATAGCTTACAATAATAATAAGATAAACAACAAGATAGTTAAGCGAGTTTAAAACAAAACTATAATGTTGTGGAGAGACTGGATTTATAGGAAAAAGCATCCATATAAAAACAGCAAAAAAATATACAATTGAGATTATATCAATTGGTGCAACATGATTATAAATCCAGCCAAGAATATGGTCTTTTTTCATAAAAGGCCTCACATGTTATTTAATAAAATATTAAAATAGCTACTCTATAAAATTTATAGCTTAAAAAAATCCAAAAAAGAACTTTTTTTTAAAATTATACAAAATAGGAGTGAAATTTCACCCCTATTTTAATATTTTTCAATTTTAACTATTTAGAAATAAAACAGACTTTTAATCTAAATGAGTCTGTGTTTGAGTTGCATTACGAAGTCCTTTTGCAATCTCAAGTTTCATTTTCACTTCATTAAATTTCTCTTTATATCTTTTAGGATTATCTTTTAATTCAGGAAAATAGAAAAGTCTTTTTTTAATCTCAATATCAAGATCCTCATCACTAATAAAGGATTTTTTACAAGTATTTAGAAAAAGGCGAACCAATTTATCATCATCAACCATAACATCTTCTATATTTTCAGAGTTAAAACTTAAAGATAACATCTGTTTTACAAGAAAAGGCTCATTATTTTTCTCAAGAGCAACTTTATCTTCAGCAGCAATCTGTTTTCTAACTTTATTAAAAGATGAGTTATCAAGCTCCTCTGCACGAGAAATACGCTCTTTTGTTTTTTGATTTATCTCTCTGATTTTCTCTAAATATGAGGTAAATATTGACTCAATATCTCTCTCTGCTGCACGAATTTTCGGTTTACTTATAACAAGATAGTTGCTATTAACAGCCTTTTTGATAAACTCTTTTGCAACTTTTGATATTAGATTTTCATAGATTTTCATGTGACTCCACAACTTAACGCGGTGGTATTATAGTATTATTTTTTTTCTTTGTCAAACATTATTGGAGGCTAATTGTTTATAAACTCTGTTTTTTCATATTTTTTTGTTGAAAACAAATATTTTTCTCTCTTTAATTTTTTCAAATAATACCAATCTCACATAATTGACTAGCAATTTAATTATCAATTATTACTATAACTATTCTTTTATTTAGATATTTTTAGAAATAGTCAAGCCTATCTTTAGAACTATTAAAAAGACTGTTTTTCTGATAGTTAAATATTGATATTAATAGTGTTATGTAGATTATATTAATTTTTTCAATTGTTATATTGAAATTTTCAAATGGATATAGTGAAATATATACACTCATTAATAAAAAAATAGAGTATTGTACTAATTTTTTATATCTTAAAAAAAGAAGAACAATCGGAAATATAATAAATGCTACTGAAATAAAATATTTCTGATACCCTAATTCACTATATCTCATAAAAATAGAGTTTGTAATATCAAAACCATTATTATAAAACAGAAAAAATGCAAAAGATACTATTGATAAAACTATAATTAACCCCTTATAAGTAGACTCTATTTTTAGGAAAGTGTATTCAGATATTAAATATATAAAAATAGAGATTGATATTAATCTAAAATTATCAAAATAGCCCCAAATAAAAAAATCTATGGATTTTATACTATTTATATAGTTGTCTAAAATAGATTTGTCTAAAAAATACTGTGCAAATATTAAAATCAATATTGGAATAGATGAGTATTTTTTTATAATTTTAACAAAAAATGATAAAATCAGAATTGCTCCAATAGATATTGAGATAAAATCAATAGAGAAGCTATCTTTTCTGAAAAAAGATAAAACTATAATAATAGTGGAAAAAATTAGTGGTAAATAGTCTCTTTTTTCTAAATTTTTATCCACTTTAACTATCTCTGGAGCCTCCTTTTTTTGTGAGAATGGATACATTCGTTTATATACCTCTGAATCTATCTCCTCTTGAACTCCCTTTGTTTGAATATCTCTTGCAAACTCAAAAACAGTCTCCTCTATATCTTTTAAATCTCGATGGCATCTATAACATCTATCTCCATCATTTAAAGTACCGCATTCTGGACAGGTTTTCATAATATCCTAAAATAAAATAGTTACTAGTTTTTTATACAATTTTAACTATTTTTACAATAAAAAATTTATTTTTAGAGTTATTTTTTATGATTTAAAAGAGAATAATGGTAAATAAACTTAAATATCATTACTATTTTTTTTCGAAAAGAGAACCAAATTTTTTAAAATTTTTAGTAGATTTTCTATTCATTACAGAGAATTTCTCTTTTCCATTTACAAGATGTAGATATGTAACATCTCCATTATCTGTAATGTTTAAAACTAATCCAATATCAATAATAGTTTTTTTAACACCTCCATCATCAAAAAATACAAAATCACCAACTTGTGGCTCTCTACTAAGAAATAAAAAACCATTTTTGTTTGTGAACCAATAGATTTTCTCCTCAATAGTATCTGTTTTCTCTGTTCCATCAGTAATATTTAATTCATACTGTTTAAAAAGTTGAATAAGCATTCCTGCAGATGTTTTAGGTGTATATGGTTTTGTTTTTGCTTTACTCCATTTTAAAGAGATATACACAAGCTCTTCCCGAGCCTGTTTTTCAAGTCTGTTTTTCTCTTTTATTTTTTTTGAAGTTGCTTTAGCACTTAGTTTTTTGGATTCAAACTCTTTAATGATAGTTGATTTTAAATCTGATTCATTTTGAGTGTTATCTTTTTGATTGTTTTGTTTTTCTAATTCAGCTTTTCTCTTAGCCTCAGCATCTAACTCAGCTTTTCTCTTAGCTTCGGCATCTAATTCAGCTTTTTTCTTAGCTTCAGCATCTAATTCAGCTTTTCTCTTAGCTTCAGCATCTAATTCAGCTTTTTTCTTAGCTTCAGCATCTAATTCAGCTTTTCTCTTAGCTTCAGCATCTAATTCAGTTTTTTTCTTAGCTTCAGCATCTAATTCAGCTTTTCTCTTAGCTTTGGCATCTAACTCAGCTTTTCTCTTAGCTTCAGCATCTAACTCAGCTTTTTTCTTAGCTTCGGCATCTTTTTTTGCTTTTTCTTCTCTCTCTTTTTTCTCTTTTGCAGCTTTTTCTTGGAGTGCTTTTATTTGAGCATCTCTCTCTCTTTTCTCTTTTTCAATATCACTTTGTGACTTCTTATCTTTAAAAATAGAGCCATAACCTCTAAACATCTCTGCTGCTAAGTGTGGAGTTGCAGATGTATCTGATTTTGCTTTTCCTCTTAAATATGAATTAACTTGTCTTTTCCCATCCATTTTTTGATTAGCAAGAGTTGTGTTAAGCATTTGTAGATTAATTCCTGATCCTGATTTATGAATATAATGAACAGTTCCATTATCCTCAACATCAACTACAATTGCTATATGTGTGTAATAATCATTTATTTTTCCATCATTATTTCGGTCATGAGTGTTATCAAAAAATATAAAATCACCCTTTTTAGGAAGTTTGTTTTTAAATACCTCTCCATGTTTCTGGGCATATTTATAAACAACCTCTGTTCCATTTATCCATTCACCAGCACGTTTTAACTCATCTATCTCAAGTTTAAATATATCTACTCCAAAATGTTGAAATACAAATCTTACAAATCCAGAGCAATCATTTCTTCCTGGTTTTGGAACAGACTTATATTTATTAAATTTTTTTGCATACTCAACTAAATCCTCTCTTTGAGTTCCCTCAAGAGTTTCAATTAATATTGAGTTACTATTTGTTGCAAGAGTTACCATAAAATCTTTTGAGATAGGCAACTCATTAATAGACTCTTTTGGAGTTGTTTCAAATTGAAATCCAATAGCTGATGTGAATTTTGCATTAGAACTTTTACTATTTGTTTGATTTTTATTTTCACTATCATCATTATTCATAACAACCTCTGTTGTTTGACAAGAGTATATTGATAGTAAAACTAAAAATGAGACTATTCCCTTAATATAAGACCTCATATTTATCTCCAAATAACTTAAACTAATTAATAAGATATCATTTTATTCGGATTT
>JAFGXH010000095.1 GCA_016936735.1 bacterium | reverse complement strand
CATTATTATCGAATATTTTTTTTAAAATATTATAAAATATTAAAAATATCTCTAAAAATAGGTTTTATTCCTGCAAAAAAGAACTCTACTGCAATAACCATAAGAATTAATCCCATGATTTTTAACATAACTTTTGTTCCACTCTCCCCAAGAAATTTAACAATCTTTCTGGATGCAACAAGAATAATAAAGCTAATAAGTGTTATAAAAAATATAACAGATAGAAGTGTTATTTTTAAACCTATTGTTTTTGCATCCTGCATTAGCAGTATTGTAACTGTTATTGAACCAGGACCACAAAGCATAGGTATCCCAAGAGGAGTTACTGCACCATCATCAACATCATCTGGAATTGATTCATGATGACCTTTTGACTTATTTGCATTTGATTGAAGCATATCAAAACCAGTATGAAAGAATAGAATTCCCCCAACAACTCTTAAGCTATTAACAGATATAGAGAAGAATTTAAATATAATCTCACCACTTAATGCAAATATAAATAGTGTTATTAATGCGGTAAGTGTTGATTTAAATGCTATTTTTTTCCCATATTCAGATGTTTTTCCATCAACCATTGATAAAAAAATAGGAACAACACTTATTGGACTCATCATTGTAAAAAGTGAGGTTGCTGCTAATAAAGCAAACTCAAAGTATGATAACATACTATCCTCCAAAACAGACTGCTCTTACTACCAAAACTAAACTAAAAAATCAACTGTTTTTTATATAATTTTATAAAAAACTCTAATATGGAAAATAATTATCAAAAAATATTCTTATTTACTACAAATTAACTATTTTTACAACTGAAAACAGGAAATAAAAAGCTTTAATATACTCTTAAAATATGTTATAAAATCAGTTGAATAGAGAGGTGATTATGGCACAAAAAAAAGCGATATTTGTATGTCAGAATTGTGGCTTTAAATCTGCAAAATGGCTTGGCAAATGTCCAGATTGTGAGGAGTGGAACTGTTTTTCAGAGGAGAGTACATCTGCATTTTTACCAAAAGTTTCAGCAAAAGGGATTCAAGTAATAGAGCCAGTAAAACTTAGTGAGATTAGTGAAAATGATATAAAAAGAATTAAAACATCAATAAAAGAGCTTGATAGAGTTTTTGGAGGTGGAATTGTTCCAGACTCTTTAACTCTTATTGGCGGTGCTCCAGGAATAGGTAAATCAACAATAACTCTACAGGTTGCCTCTGAGTTAGCAAAAGAGAGAAAGGTTTTATATATATCTGCAGAGGAGTCTGAGGGGCAAATCAAAATGAGGGCATCAAGGCTTGGAATCTCTTCAAATAACATATATCTTTTAACAGAGAGTAATTTTGAGGCAATTAAAGTTGTTATAGAGAAAATGAGACCTCAAATTGTTATTGTAGATTCAATACAGACAATGTATACAGGAAATATATCATCAACTCCAGGCTCTGTTTCCCAACTTAGAGAGGTGACGTTTGCATTTATGGATTTTTCAAAAAGATTTCATTTTGCAACAATTCTTATTGGTCATGTAACAAAAGATGGTGCAATTGCTGGTCCTAAAGTGTTAGAGCATATGGTTGATACTGTTTTATATTTTGAGGGTGAGCATAATGGAAATTTAAGAATTTTACGCTCAATGAAAAATCGTTTTGGAGCAACAAATGAGATTGGTGTTTTTGAGATGCGTGGAAATGGTTTAATTGAGATAACAAATCCATCACTTCTTTTTGTAAATATAACAAAAGAGTCTCTATCTGGATGTGCATTAATGGCTGTAATGGAGGGAACTCGCTCATTATTAACTGAAATACAGGCTCTTATTTTTCAAACACACTATCAGATGCCAAAAAGAACCTCTGTTGGATTTGATTTAAATAGATTACATATGCTTTTAGCAATTATGGATAAATATTTGGGACTGAAATTTGCCCAAAATGATGTCTATGTGAATGTTGTTGGTGGTTTTAAAATTGATGATACTGCAACTGATTTAGGTGTAATGGCAGCTTTGATATCAAACTATCTTAATAAATCTATTCCATATAATATTGCATTTATGGGAGAGGTTGGATTAAATGGTGAGATTAGGGGAGTTCCTTTTCTTGAATCAAGACTAAAAGAGATGGAAAAGCTGGGTGTAAAAAAAGTGATTTTACCAGAACAGTCTGCATCTAGTATCTCAGAAGGTCAATTTAAACTTGAATTAATTTATGTTTCACAAATAAGAGAGTTTTTTAGATTTTTAAATGCACTAAACTAAAAAGGTTTTCATGAAAAATATAGAGTTTAAAGTTGGAATTTTAGTTATTTTATCAGTAATTGGTGTTATAGGATTCTATTTTTATACTAATAATATTGTATCAAAAGAGGGAAAACTTTTTTATGTAGATTTTACATTTTCTGGAGCAATAAAATCTGGAGCAGCAGTTAAAATATCTGGTATTACAATTGGAGAAGTAAAAAAAGTTGAATTTATGTTTGGTAAAAAAGGGGATAATGGAAAACCTATTGTTGTAAGAGTACATGCTTTTATTGAAAAAAAATATCTCTCTGTGATTAGAAAAGGCTCCTCTTTTTTTATTACAACTGCTGGATTATTAGGAGAAACCTATTTAGGTGTTGATACAATTGATTTTGATGCACCATTAGTATCTGAAAAAGAGGCTATTTGGGGAGAAGAGCCCCCTAAAATGGATCTTATGATATCACAAGCAGCAAAATTACTAAATGATATATCAATATTTCTTGATAAAAATAGTGATAAATTAACACAAATAATAGAGAAGGCAACTCTATTAATGGATGGTGTTAATAACATATTAACAGAAAATAGAGAAACAATAAAAATAACACTTAAAAATAGTAATTTGCTCTTAGAGGAGGGAATTTTAATTGCTAAAAAAGGTAATGAACAGTTATCTTTTGGTGGAAATATAAAAAATATATTAATAAATGGAGAAAAAATCTCTAAAACTGTTGCAAATAGATTAAATCCAATGTTGGATAGTGTTAACTCAGTTTTACAAGAGACAGATGAAATATTAAAATTTGGAAATAGTTTTTTTCAAAAAAATGAGAATAATTTAAACTCTTTATTGGATACAGGTGTTCAATTAGCAAAACAATCTCTATCGGTTTTACAAAAAGCAGATTTAATGGTATCTGATATTTATGATGGAAAAGGGAATATTGGTCTTTTCTTTAAAGGAAGCGATATCTATACTCTTGCAAAAGAGTTTCTGTTAAATCTTAAAAAATCTCCTTGGAAAGTTTTATGGAGAGCTGAATAGTTATATTTTTCTATAAAGTTGAACATTTCCAATAACACGTTCAAAAAGATTTGAAACCTCTGGAGATAAATCCTGTGTGTGTTCCATAACAAGTAATCCATTTTCAGCTAATGCTCTATGATACATTTTAAAAACCTCAACTCGCTCTTCTGGCTGAAAGTGTAGTAAAACATTTTTGCAAACAATAAGGTGAAATCCATTATCAACCTCTTTCAAAGAGAGTAAATTATGCTTTGAAAATTTTATTTTATCTCTAATTCTATAGTTAATTTGATAACTATTTGGATATTCAGACTCTTCAAAATATTTTTCAAATAGTTCACTAGGAATTCTTTGAAGTTCATCTTTAGGATATACTCCATTTTTTATAATTTTTTCAAAAAGATCACTTGTATCTATGTCTGTTGCTTGGATAGATACATTTCTAAACATAAATGTACTCATCTTTTCTGCTAATAAAATAGCGAGAGAGTAGGGTTCTTGCCCAGAGGCACAACCTGCGTCCCATATTTTTATTGATGAATTTCCACTTGTATATTTTAATAAATACTCAATTGCAATCTCAACAGAGTGAGTATCTCTAAAAAAATATGTAAAAGCCATAAAATCTCCATACTAAGTTAAGATAGACTGTTTTCAATCTCTTGAATCTCATCATCATTAAGCAGTTTATTCATATCTAATAGAATTTTTACCTCACTTCCAATTTTACCCAATCCTTTTATAAAGCGACTATGAGAGCCTTTATTTGTTTTAGGTGGAAGCTCTATTCTATTTGGTGGAATATCCATAACTTCAGAGACCTCATCAACTATCAATCCAACCTGTATCTGTTCTACATCAACTACTATAATACAGGTTCTATCCTCATAGGCTTTTTCTGGAAAATTAAATCTTAATCTCACATCAATAACAGGAATCACTTTTCCTCTTAAATTAATAACCCCTTTTACAAAACTTGGTGCCTCTGGAATCTCTGTTATTTTCTGAATTCCAATAATCTCAATTACATACTTAATCTCAATTGCATAAAACTCTTTCATAATATGGAAAAGGAGATATTTATCCTTTTGGGTATCCTCATCTTCTCCCCAATCCTCATCCATTGTGTCTGGATTCTCATAGTTATTAAATCTCTCATCAACACCCATAAAAACTCCTTCTAATTTTTTGTTAAAATCTACTATTTTTATAGATCAATTAATCCCCTTATCCTCTGTTAATAAAACAAGAGAATCAATATCAAGTATTAAACCTATTGTTCCATCACCTAAAATCATTGCCCCCATAAGACCATCAATTTTCCCAATATATTCTGACAAAGGTTTTACAACAATCTGTTGTTGACCAACAATATCATCAACAAATACACCAACTTTTTTACCTCTTGACTCTATAACAATCAAAATACCATCCTCAAGAGATGTTATCTCTGTTTTTTTATTGTAAATCTCATGAATCCTTATTATTGGAAAAATCTGGTCTCTAACTTTAATCAACTCTTGACCATCCATTGTTTTTGTTATTTGTTCAGAGGATGGTCTAAATGTTTCAACAATTGAAAGTATTGGAATTGAGTATTGGGTATCTCCAACCATAATGACCATAACATCAAGAATAGCAAGTGTTAGTGGAATTCTTAAAGTTATTGTTGTTCCCTTATCAATTTCACTCTCAACATTGATTGCACCATGAAGCTTCTCTATATTTTTTTTCACAACATCCATTCCAACACCACGACCAGATAGATCTGACAATTTTTCAGCAGTAGATAAGCCTGGTTCAAATATAAGATTAAGAATCTCTTTTTCTGTTAAGCTTTTTGGATCTTTTTTTAATATCTCTTTTTGGAGAGCCTTTTCAAGAATTCTGTTTTTATCGATACCTTTTCCATCATCAGAAATAGAGATTAATATCTCATTTCCCTCATATCTTGCACCAAGAACAAGATTTCCCTCCTCTTTTTTACTTTTCTTAATTCTCTCTTCTGGTTTTTCAACACCATGATCTATAGAGTTTCTTAAAATATGAACTAATGGATCAGATATCTCCTCTATTACATTTTTATCCATCTCTGTATCTTGACCAAAAATAGAGAGCTCTATTTTTTTAGATGTTACCTTTGCTACCTCTTTTACCAATCTTTTCATTTTTGTAAATAGACCCTCAAGTGGCATCATTCTTATTGACATTGTTACCTCTTGAAGCTCTCGAATAATTTTATTCATCATATTTGCAGCTTTTGGAAAATGCTCAAGCTCTAATCCTCTTAAATCTGGAGAGTTTGTAACCATTGCCTCTGCAGTAATAAGCTCTCCAACTAGATTAAATAACTGATCTAATTTTGTTGTATCAACACGAATATCATTTCTTTTTATTTTTGCAACTGTTTTTTCTGTTCCAGATTGTAAACTAAGAGCCTTCTCTATTGTTTTTTGAGTTGTTGAGCCCATATCAACTAAAATCTCTCCAAGAGGTATCTCTCCTTTTTGAATTTTTAAAGCTCTTTGAATAGTCTCCTCTTCAATTTCACCCATATCAAGAAGAATCTCTCCAAGAGGTTTTTTTATTGGTTGAGTATTTCTACCCTTTAAATGTTCAATAGCAATTTGTAGTTTTTTTACAAGAGTGTTTGCAACAATCTCTTGAGGCTCATCACTATACAACTGAGAGACAGTAAATATACTATTTCGTATAAAGTCACAAACCTCATAAACTAACTCTTGATGAATATCGGCTCTTAATTCAGGTTTTTTTCTAAAAATATCAAGAAGAGTCTCAGCTTCATGAGTAACATTTTTAATCTGTTCAAATTTTAAAAATCCCGCCAACCCTTTAAGAGAGTGAAATAGTCTAAAAATTTTATTAATATCCTCCATATCTTGAGATAGAACCAATGTCTCAATCATTGGTTCTATTTGATCAAGAAAATCTGTTGATTCCTCAATAAAGGATTTAATAAACTCCATTGTTTCAATATCAGGCTCTTTTTTTACAAAAATTTTTTTATCTTTTCTTTCATTAAAATTGTCT
>JAFGXH010000094.1 GCA_016936735.1 bacterium | reverse complement strand
TTATAAATTGATAAGATAGCAATAGAGATATTAATAGCTATGTTTAGTATTATTAATAAATGTTTTTTTTTTATAAATTTAGTTGATAATTTCTCTAGAATTTAGTATATCCTTATCGAATGAGAGTGGAGCGCTATGGCACTCTATTATAAAATTTTCAATTTTAAAAATCTAAACCAAATCTGGAAAAATTAATGGAAAGGAGTGGATATTATGGCTTATCATGGAAAATGTTCATCAAATCAATGTTTTAAAGAGCTTGAGAAGTTTATTGATGAGTTACCTGAAAAAAAAGGTGCCTTAATTATGGTTTTACACAAAGCACAAGGGATTTTTGGTTATTTGCCACCTGAAGTACAGGAGTTCGTTGCAAAAAAACTTGAGGTTTCTCTTGCAAAAGTTTATGGTGTTGTTAGTTTCTACACATTTTTTACAATGACACCAAAAGGAAAATTTCCTATATCAGTATGCATGGGAACAGCATGTTATGTTCGTGGTGCTGAAAAAATTCTTGATGAATTTAAAAGAGTTTTATCAATTGAGGTTGGTGAAACTACAGATGATGGGAAATTCTCAATAGATGCTCTTCGTTGTATTGGTGCATGTGGTTTAGCTCCTGTTGTTCTTGTTGGTGAAAAAGTTTATGGAAGAATATCTGCAAGTGATGTTCAACATATTCTTGATGAATATAAAGATGCTTAGGAGATAAATTAAAGGGATGAGATTAAAAAAGATAATTGATCTTTTAGAGGGAAATCTGTTGTGTGGAGAGGAGCGACTTAATGATGAGGTTGAGTTTGCTTTTGCCTCTGATTTGATGAGTGATGTTTTGACTGTTGCAGATTCAGAGATTCTTCTTATTACTGGACTTGCAAATATTCAAACAATAAGAACCTCTGAGATGTCTGATATCTCTCATGTTCTTTTAGTTAGAAACAAAAGGGTAACACAAGAGATGCTATCTCTTGCTATTGAAAATGGTATAGCTTTAATAGAATCCCCATACTCAATGTTTAAAGTGTGTGGGATTCTATATAATTTAGGGATAAAGCCAGTTTTTTAATATTTTGCTTTATGTTGGGGTTAGTTTGCAATTTAGATTTCATGTTACTGGTGGTGATTTTTCAAGTGCAGGGACTGCATCAAGTGAAATCAAGAAAGTTTTAAAAAAACTTAATGTTGATGGTGTTGTAATTAAAAGAGCTGTGGTCTCTCTTTATGAAGCAGAGGTGAATGTCGTTGCTCATGCATTTGAGGGAGATATTTTTGTTAATATCTCCTCTGAAAAAATATCCATATTATTAAAAGATAAGGGACCAGGAATTGTAGATATATCTAAAGCAATGGAGGAGGGATTCTCTACTGCATCTCCACAGGTTAGGGAGATGGGGTTTGGTGCTGGAATGGGACTTCCAAATATAAAGCGAAATAGTGATTTTATGGATATTCAGAGTGTTGTTGGAGAGGGAACAACTCTTCAAATAGAGATATATATTAACAATAAAAATGGGGAGCAGGAATGAAACATGATGATCTAAAACCATTTCATCATGCTTTAAAAATATTAGAGGATAATTGCATTGGTTGTGTCCATTGTATGAGAGTTTGTCCTACTGATGCCATAAGAATATTCTCTGGTAAAGCACATGTAGATCAAAATAGATGTGTTGATTGTGGAGAGTGTCTTAATGCATGTCCTGTTGATGCAATTGTTGTTGAACAGGATGACTTTAATAAAATATTCTCTTTTGATATTAGAGCTCTTCTTGTTCCTGCAATATTAATAGGACAATTTCCAGAGGATATTGTTGAATCTCAAATTTTAGCAGCTCTTCATGAGCTTGGCTTTACCCATATTTTTGAAGTTGAGACAATTGTCCCTTTTTTAAATGATGTTTTTATTGATTATCAAAATAGATCAAATAAAAAACCTTTAATCTCATCTTTTTGTCCTGCTATTGTTAGATTGATTCAAGTTAGATTTCCATCTCTTGTTGGAAATATAGCACAACTAAAAGCACCTCTTGATGTTGCTGCATTGTATGTTAGAAATCTTCTTGAAAAAAAACGTGGTAAAAAGGGAAAAGAGAGATCTGTTGGTGTTTTTTATGTAACTCCCTGTGCTGCTAAAATTGCTGCTGTTAAAAGTCCTGTTTCTGATGAAGAGGGACGTATTAATGGTGTAATTAATATGGATTTTATCTATAATAAGATGTTAAGAATAATATCTGATAAAAAAATAAAACCAGAACAATCTCCAGAATCTGTTTTAAGATCAGGTAGAGAGATTTTATGGAGTGTTACAAATGGAGAGTGCTATTATGAAAAAGGACGCTCTTTAGCAATTGATGAGATTCATAATGTTATCAATTTTCTAGAGAGAGTTGAGAATGGAGAGATGGATGAGGTAGATTTTTTAGAGTTAAGAGCCTGTGATCAAAGTTGTGCTGGTGGTGCTCTTGCTCCTCAAAATCGTTTTTTGACTGTTGAAAGATTAAAAAATAGAGTTGAGAAAAATTCAAATAGAAAAAATTTTAATACAAGAGCATTTTTAACAAAAAATGATATATCATTTCTTCTTGAAAATATCTCTGTAAGACCAATTAGTCCCCGCTCAATATTAAAACTTGATGATGATATTGAGAAGGCAATGGTTAAAATGGAGAGTGTTAGAGAGATGATGAAGCTTCTTCCAAATATTGATTGTGGGGCTTGTGGAGCCTCCTCTTGTTCTGGTTTAGCAGAGGATATTGTTAAACAGGAGGGGAGTTTAGATCAGTGTATCTTTATTCAGGAGATATTGGTTAGAAAAAATGAGCAATTTATAGAGCATTTTGAAAAAATTTGGGGAAAAGCAAAACTTAATAGGATATTAAGTGTGAAAACAAATAGAGAGGAGTTATGAAAATTAGTGAAATTGCAACTCTTTTAAATTTAGAGTGGTATGTTAAAGCTGATGAGAATCGAGAGGTTATTGATGGTTACTGTAGTGATCTATTAAGTGATGTTATGGGAAAAGCTCCATCTGATTCACTTTGGATAACTCTTCAAAATCATAAGAATGTTGTTGCGGTTGCTTCATTAAGGGATATTACTGGAGTTGTTTTGGTTCACAATATAGCTCCTTCAGAAGATATGATAAATTACTCACAAAAAGAGGGAATTAATCTATTAGTGAGTAAAGATAATCATTTTGAGTTATGTGGAAAACTATACAAAATTGTAAGAAAATAGATTTTATTTTCTTTTTTGCTAAAAAATATAATTAAAATAATTTTTTTTATTTTAAAGAGAATTTTAATAAAATATTGATATTTTTAAAGGTTTTTTGTGTCATTATATAAAGCAGATTTACATATTCATACACTACTATCTCCCTGTGGAGATTTGGATATGACACCATCTCTTATAATTAATGAGGCAAAAAATAGGGGTCTAAATATTATAGGAATAACAGATCATAACACAACTTTACAGGCTAAAGTTATGAAAGAGAGTTTTTCTGATAGTAGTGATTTTATTATTTTAACTGGTGTTGAGATTTGTAGTTCTGAAGAGGTTCACTCTATTGCACTATTTGATAGTTTAGAGTCTCTATCTGAATTTCAGAATATTTTGGACAAGTATATGCCAGAAACAGAGAATGTTCCTGAAATATTTGGAGATCAAGTTGTTATTGATTTTCAAGAGCAGATTATTTATGAAGAGAGTAGATCTCTTTTAACTGCATTAAATATATCCATACAGGATATAGAGAGATTGGTTCATTCATTAAATGGTATTTTTATATTGGCACATGTTGATAGAAATAGTTTTTCTATTTATAGTCAACTTGGTTTTATTCCATTTGATATCACTATTGATGCAGTTGAATTATCTGCATCTTGTAATGTGAAAAGTTTTATAAATGAGCATCCAGAATTAAATAACTATTCAATTATTAGAAGTTCTGATGCTCACTATCCAAATCAAATTGGTATTGTATCAACAACATTTGATTTAGATAAATTAGAGTTTAAAGAGATAAAAAAGGCAATAAAAGAGAGAAAAATATTATAGAGATTTTTTATGAATGAGATAAGTTTACATATTCTAGATATAGCTCAAAATTCAATAAGAGCTGGAGCCTCAAAAATCTCTATTCAATTTATCAGAGATAGTATTAACAAACTTTATGAATTTAGAGTAAAAGATAATGGTTCTGGTATTGATGAAAAAACATTAAAAACAGTAACAGATCCATTTACAACAACTAGGAAACATAGAAAAGTTGGATTAGGGCTATCTCTTTTAGAACAGAGTACTAAACAGAGTTTAGGAGATATGAAAATTCTCTCTTTTATAAATAAAGGAACAACAGTTTATGCCTCATTTAATTATGAATCTATTGACTCTTTACCTGTTGGAGATTTAACATCTGTAATTACCATTTTAATAACAACAGATCGTAATATAAATGTTATTTTTGAGGCTATATCAGATTCTCAAATATTTTCGTTATCAACAGAGGATATTTTGAATGAGATTGGAGATGATATACCTCTTGGACATATAGATGTTGTCTCATTTGTAAAAGATTTGATAAATAATGAGTTAGTAGAGTTACAAATTTATGGTTAATTGTTTTAGATAGATTTTTTGTGTGGAGGAAATGGTATGGCAAAAGTGCAATCACTTGCTGAGCTAAAAAAACTCAGAGAGAGAATTAAATCTAATATAGATTTAAGAGAGAAAGGGAATAATATTGAAGAGATGATTCTTATTAAAGTTGCTATGGCAACTTGTGGTATTGCAGCAGGAGCAAAAACCATTATGAATAGTTTCATTGATGAGTTAAAAAAAGAGAAAATTGAGAATGTGGTGGTAACACAGACTGGTTGTATGGGATATTGTCATTCAGAGCCAACCGTTGAGATAACTCTTCCTGGAAAAGAGGGGATTATTTTTGGAAATGTTGATGAGAAAAAAGTTAAAGAGCTCATCGAGAGATATATTAAAAGTGGGGAATTGGTAGATGGAATTATACCAAACAACTATAAAACTATTGAGTAATAAAGGAGAGCATTATAATGGCTGGTTATAAAATGCATGTACTAATTTGCGGTGGAACTGGTTGTGTTGCATCTGCAAGCGATACTCTATTATCAAATTTCAAAAAAGTATTGCAAGAGAAGGGACTTGAGAATGATATTCAAGTTGTTAAAACAGGATGTTTTGGTTTTTGTGAAAAAGGACCTGTTGTAAAAATAGTTCCAGATAACACTTTTTATGTTCAAGTAAAACCAGAACATGCAACAGAGATTGTTGAGGAACATATTATTAAAGGAAGAAAAGTTGAACATCTTCTTTATATTGATCCTGAAACAAAAGAGAGAATTTCAGATTCAAAACACATGGACTTCTACAAAAAACAGATGAAAATCGCAACAAGAAATTGTGGTTTTATAAATCCTGAAAATATTGAAGAGTATATCTCAAGAGATGGTTATGATGCTTTAGGAAAAGCTCTTTCTGAAATGACTCCAGAGGCTGTTATTGAAGAGATGAAAACTTCAGGTATGAGAGGCCGTGGTGGTGGTGGATTCCCTACAGGTTTAAAATGGCAAATTGCTCGCTCTTATGCAAGTGATGTTAAATATGTTGTTTGTAATGCTGATGAGGGAGATCCAGGAGCATTTATGGATCGTTCTATTTTAGAGGGAGATCCTCATTCAGTTCTTGAAGCAATGGCTATTTGTGGTTATGCTATTGGTGCTGAAAATGGTCTTATCTATATTCGTGCAGAGTATCCTCTTGCCATTCATCGTTTAAAAATAGCTATTGAACAGGCTAGAGAACTTGGTTTCTTGGGAAAAAATATTTTTGGAACAAATTTCTCTTTTGATATTGAGTTAAAATATGGTGCAGGTGCATTTGTTTGTGGTGAAGAGACAGCTCTTATTCACTCAATGGAGGGGGAAAGAGGGGAACCTACAACAAAACCACCATTTCCAGCAGAATCTGGGTTTTGGGGAAAACCAACAAATGTTAACAATGTTGAAACTCTTGCAAGTATACCTGTTATTCTTCTTAAGGGTGGAGCTTGGTATAGCTCTATTGGAACTGAAAAATCAAAAGGAACAAAAGTTTTTGCTCTTGCAGGAAAAGTTAATAATGTTGGATTAATAGAGGTTCCTATGGGAACATCTCTTAGAGAGATTATTTTTAATATTGGTGGTGGTATTAAAGATGGTAAAAAATTTAAAGCTGTTCAAACAGGTGGACCAAGTGGTGGATGTTTGTCAGAAAAAGATTTAGATACACCTATTGATTATGATACATTAATAGAGAGAGGCTCAATGATGGGGTCTGGTGGAATGATTGTTATGGATGAAGATGATTGTATGGTATCTATAGCAAAATTCTATCTTGAATTTACTGTTGATGAATCTTGTGGAAAATGTACTCCTTGTAGAATTGGAACAAAAAGACTTCAGGAGATGTTAGAAAAAATAACAACAGGAAAAGGAACAATGAAAGATCTTGAAAAAATGAAATATCTTTGTAATGTTATTAAAGATACCTCATTATGTGGTCTTGGTCAATCTGCTCCAAATCCTATATTATCAACATTAGAGAATTTTTGGGATGAGTATGTTGCCCATGTAACAGAACAGAGATGTCCTGCTGGTCAATGTAGTGCACTTCTTCGCTACTTTATTCTTCCAGATAAATGTATTGGTTGTACCGCATGTGCACGTGTTTGTCCTGTAACCTGTATCTCTGGTAAAGTAAAAGAGGTTCATTTAATTAATCAAGACACATGTATTAAATGTGGTGCCTGCTACAGTAAATGCCGTTTTAATGCAATTATAAGAAAATAGAGGAAAAGTCATGGAAAAATTACTTAATGTTACAATAGATGGAAGACAGATTGCTGTTCCTAAAGGAACAACAGTTGTTGAGGCTGCTAAAAAACTTGGTATAAAAATACCAACACTTTGTCATTTAGATCTTCATAGTTATAAAATGGTTAATAAGGCTGCCTCTTGCCGTGTTTGTGTTGTTGAGGTACAGGGAAGAAGAAATTTAGCACCAGCTTGTGCAACACCTGTTTTTGATGGAATGGTTGTTAGAACAAATACAATTAGAGCTCTTAATGCTCGTAAAGTGGTTCTTGAACTAATGCTTTCAGACCATCCTAAAGATTGTCTTGTTTGTCCAAAATCTGGTGAATGTGAACTTCAAGAGCTTGCAGAGCGTTTTGGTATTCGTGAAATTGAGTATCAAGGAGAGGAGTCACACTATAGAAAAGATTTTTCACCATCAATAATAAGAGAGATGGATAAATGTATTATGTGTCGTCGTTGTGAAACTATGTGTAATGATGTTCAAACTGTTGGAGCATTATCTGGTGTTAATCGTGGTTTTAAAGCTGTTGTTGCAACAGCTTTTGAGATTGACCTAGAGGACTCTGTTTGTACATATTGTGGTCAATGTGTTTCTGTTTGTCCAACTGGTGCTCTTGTTGAGAAAGATCATACATGGTCTGTTGTTCAAGCTCTTGCAGATCCAGACAAAGTTGTTGTTGTTCAAACAGCTCCAGCTGTTCGTGCTGCTCTTGGTGAAGAGTTTGGTTATGAGGCTGGAACACTTGTTACAGGTCAAATGGTTTCTGCACTTCGTAGATTAGGATTTGATCATGTATTTGATACTGATTTTGCTGCAGATTTAACAATTATGGAGGAGGCTTCAGAGCTTCTTGATCGCTTAAAAAGATATTTAAGTGGTGATAAATCTGTTAAATTACCTATTCTTACATCATGTTGTCCTGCTTGGGTTAAATTTTTTGAACATCAATTTCCAGAGCTTATTGATATTCCATCAAGTGCGAAATCTCCTCAACAGATGTTTGGTGCAATTGCAAAATCATATTTTGCAGATCTTCTTAATGTCCCAAGAGAGAAAATGGTTGTTGTTTCTGTAATGCCATGTATTGCTAAAAAATATGAGGCAGGTCGTGAGGAGTTTTCTGAGCATGGAGTTCCAGATGTTGATATATCTATCTCAACAAGAGAGCTTGCACGTCTTATTAAACAGGCTAATATTAAATTTCGTCAGCTTCCAGAGGAGGAGTTTGATAATCCTCTTGGTATGTCAACAGGTGCTGGAGTTATTTTTGGTACAACTGGTGGTGTTATTGAGGCTGCAACTCGTACAGCTTATGAGTGGTATACAGGAAAAGAGCTTGGTCAAGTTGAATTTGAAGAGTTAAGAGGTCTTGATGGAATTCGTAGTGCAAAAGTGAAACTTGGTGATTTTGAAATCAATATTGGTATTGCACATGAGCTTGGAAATGCAAGAAAACTTCTTGAAGAGGTTAAGAAAGGAAAATTAATGTATCATGCAATTGAAATCATGGCTTGTCCTGGTGGATGTATTGGTGGTGGTGGTCAGCCATATCATCATGGTCATGAAGAGATTCTTGCAAAACGTCAAAAAGCTATCTACTCAGAAGATAGAAATAAAGAGATTCGTAAATCTCATGAGAATCCTTTCATTAAAGAGGTTTATGAGAAATATCTTGGAAAACCTCTTGGTGAAAAATCACATCATCTTCTTCATACAAAATATTTCAAACGTCATAAATATTAATAGATAGTTTGAAAATATAGATTATAATATTTGATAGGCTATAACTCATTTGGGTTGTAGCCTATTTTTTTATATAATAAAAATTCAATTAGTATCT
>JAFGXH010000093.1 GCA_016936735.1 bacterium | reverse complement strand
AGTTATAAAAAATATATATTATATTAATCTTATATAATCGATTATACATAAATTAATCAAAACTTACAGAACACAAAAAAAGACCCCTAAAAATGCCTTTTTCTTTAGCAGGGCACAAAAAGGGACCCCAAAAAATGCAAAAGCATTTTTAGGGAACCCTTCGTACCCTGTTCATTTATTTTTTTTAAATGAACAGTGGGTTAAAATCCACTGAAAGTGCAACGAATTTTTTATTTTAATTCTGTCAATTTAATTATCAACAATTGGTATTACTATAGTTGAAAATATATTGAAGTGATTAATTTCGCTTTATTGAATCTGGATGTTTTTTCTCATTCTCATATTTTGATGGACACTTAGTTATCATTGTATCTGCTTTTAAAACTCCATTTTCAACCACTCCAGTAACAATAACATCCATCGCCTCTTTCATATTTCCAGGCATAACTCCTCTAAATTGAACTAACATTCTGCTATTTTTATCCTTTTTATCCTCAATAGAGAACTGATGATAAACTCTACCATCAACATCTTTCTGTTGAGATATTGTATCTATCATTAAAACACCAACAATTTTTAGCGACTTTTTCTCAAAGTTAGTTTTATTTAGTAGAAATTCAGAAACAGATGTATATGCCATTTTGTTCTCTAAAAAGGCCGATATAAAAAGATATGATAATGCAGAAAATAGAATAGTTAGTATAATTATAACTTTTTTATTCATCACTTCTCCTTTTTATTATAAGAGAGTTTTTGCAATTTTAAAAAACTCTCTCATTTTTTCTACATTAGATATATCTCCTGAACTCACAAACTCAATATCAAAGCTGTTTGTAGTTTGTAAAAGATTTAACTCTGTTAATCTTTTTTTTAGATGTCGTGCAACTCCACTATTCCCATCAATAATTGTTAAATGAGGATAGATTTTTTGAATATTTTTTTTAACAAAAATATAGTGAGTACATCCCAAAACTAAATGAGAAAAATTACTCATATATTTATCTCTAAAAAAATCTATAAGAAACTCATCAATTCCATTCTCATCTCTATTCTCTATTAACTCAACCAATCCAGGAGCAGGAAAAAGCTCAATATCAAAACTATTTTTAAATCGACTACATAGTTTTGAGAATTTCTCCTCTTTTATTGTTAATGGGGTTGCCATAACCCCTATTTTTTTATCTGTATTTGAGTCTGTGGCAACTTTTAGTGCTGGTTCAACACCTATTATAGGAAAAGTGTAAATATCTCTTATATCATCAATAGCTGCACTTGTGGCAGTGTTACAGGCAACAACTAAAGCCTTAATACCTCTATTAACAAGATAATCAACAACTCTAAAAACATGTTTTTGAATACTCTCTTTTGTTTGAACACCATAGGGTGCATATTTGTGGTCTGCATAAAAAATAAATCTCTCATTTGGAAGTAGTTTAACAAGAGAGGCTAATGTAGATATTCCACCAACACCAGAATCAAAAACACCAATAGGAAAATCTCTCATAGATAACGATTGATATAGTTATTTTTCTTTTCATGTAAAATTGTTGTAGTTGAGCCATGACCACTATAAACTCTTGTGTTATCTGGCAACTCAAAAAGTTTATGTATGCTATTTTTAAGAGAATTAAAATCTCCACCAGGAAGATCTGTTCTTCCAATTCCTTCATGAAATAGTGTGTCTCCAGAAAAAAGAATATTTTCAGAGGCAATATAAAAACATAAACTTCCCTCTGAATGTCCAGGAGTCTCTATAACATCTATCTGATATTCTCCCAAAGAGAATCTATCTTTTGATGTTATCCAATTTGTAGGAGTCTGTATTGGTTCTAGTTTCATCCCAAAAAAACTTCCATACCTCTGAGCATTTTTAAAATTATCAATCTCTAATTCACTTGCATAAATTGGAATAGAGTATCTCTCTTTAAAATAGTCATTATATAAAACATGATCAAAATGACCATGAGTATTTAATATACCCTTTAATGAAAAATTATACTCTTTGAGAAAATCAATTATAGGGGTTGGTTTTGCACCAGGATCTATAACAAATGCCTCTTTTGAGATATTATCATAAATAAGATAGCAATTCTCATAAAGTGGTGGGTTGTAGTAAGATAGTATATTCATTTATTAGTAATCCTGAAAACAAAATATAGTATTTTAAATATAGCTTAATATAAACCTATATTTTTATATAAATAAAGTATAAAAATTTTTTCAATACTCTTAATAAAAAAATAGTTAGAGGGATTAATCCCCCTAACTATAGATAACAAAATCAATATATTTTTATTCAACTTTAAAACACTTTTTTTTCACTAATTTAACATTTTATATAAATTAATGTTTATTGAAAATTAACTTCAGATCTTCTGTTTTTACTCCATGCATCCTCATTTGAAGATGAATCAAGAGGCTCCTCTTCACCTTTAGAAACAGATTTAATACTTACTTTAATACCAAGAGATTTTAGATATTTCTGAACAGCATCAGCTCTTTTTTGACCAAGATTAAGATTATACTCCTCTGTACCTCTTTCATCACAATGACCCTCAACAACAACTGGTTCTGTTTTAGTTGCAATACATTCAGCATTTTTAGAAAGAGTCTCTCTTGCTTCAGAAGTTAAAACATACTCATTAAAATCAAAATGAACTCTCTCTAAAGAACACTCTGGAATAGTATCCATTTTGCTTATTTTAATAGGCTCCAAGCATTTATTATCTCTACACTCTAATCCTGCATCACAATCTGTATCTTGTGTACACTCAAGTTTTACTTCACATTTATTCTCTTTGCAAACATAACCCTCTGCACAATCTGAATCTGCTTCACATTCAAATTGACATTTTTGAGCTTTACATATTTTAGGAGAGTCACACTCTGAATCAGTTTCACATTCAGGTTTACACTGATTCTCTTTGCAAAGAAAACCATTAGAACAGTCTGTATCTGCTCTACACTCTTTACACTCTCTATTAACACAAACCTCATTAGGGCGTTCACTATTTTTCCCTTTACAATGAGTATCATTTTCACAAGCAGGATATTTTATTGTTTCACAACCTGCAAGAATAAGACCTAAAGACAACAACAATAATAATTTTTTCATCATGTATTCCCTCCAAAACAAGAATAGTTCTAATGGTGCAACTTCACGCTATACAAAATACCACTATTTGCTAGAAAAATCAACTGATTATCAAAAATAACTGGAATTCCACTAATTCCAGAACTTAATAGTAGTTGTTTAGAACTATTTTTTTCAAAAAGATCTATAATATAAATCCCTTGATTTTTTGAAAAAATCATTAATTTGTTATCATGTTCAATCAAACTAACAATATTTTCAATATCTGTTCCAATTTTTTCTACTACTACTCCATCATTAAGAGAGATTTTAATTAAAGTTTTATCTGAAAGATAAAAACCAAACTCCTTCCAAACAACAACTCTACTATAGGCACTCTCTTTTTGTTGCCAAAGCTCTATATTCTTACTAATATCAAATGCAATAATGCCACTATTAAGGGAGGGAATAAGTAAAAGCTCACCATTAAGTGTTAATTCACCTGAAAAATCTTGAAATCCCTCTCCTGTTGAGAATCTTGTTTCAAATAGACTTTTTCCTGTATTAATATCAAATATTGCAAAAGTTCCATCTGCAAATGTTGAATATAATTTAGAATTTTTTATAACTATTGAGCTAGTAGACTCAATTTTAAAACCCTCTGGCTGATAGGATTTTGTAATCCATTTTTTTTCACCAGTTGTTGTATCTATTGAATAAATTCTCTCTTTTGAGGATTTAAAAAATATATTTTTATCTTGACCAACTATTTTTGATACAACTCTTTCATTATCCAGTTTAGTTTTCCAAATAGTATCTCCATTAGAGTCTATTTTTGTAATACTATTATCACTTGAAAAAAATATTAACTGGTCATTAGAGTCTAAATAGATATCTCCATCAATAAACCCCTTCATCTGTTTTTTCCATAAAAAAACACCATTAAGTAACGATATTTTTCCGAAAGAGCCATCTGATGAGGCAACATATAAACTTTTTTTATCAGAGGAGATAATTGGTTGAGATGTCTCAATATCTGTGGGCTCTCTGAAATCTGAATTGATTAATTGTTTAGCCCAAATAGTTTCAAAAGAGTCTCTACTATCTTTTTTAGAAAAACTATTATGAAATTTCTCAACCTCTGATTGTTGCGTTACTCCACAAGAGATAAAAAAAATAGTAGATAAAATAACTAATATTTTCATAATTTTAATTTGAAGTTAATTTTTTTTGAGCTTTAATTGCATAAAAAGAGCCCTCAAAATCTTTTAAAATTTTTTGAAAAGACTCTTTTGCCTTATCTTTCTGATTTTTAGATTCATAAATCTCCCCTTTTTGGAAAAGAGAGGCAGATGCAATATAGCTATTAGTAGATGAAATAAGTTGCTCAAGGTAGTTTAAAGCTTTATCATACTCTTTTGTTAAATAGAGAGTTTTAGCAAGTTTTAATTTTGCAACCTCTTTTAACTCTGCAACTTTTGTTTTATTTATAAATGACTCATAATATCTTATTGAATCTTCAAGTTTTCCCATTTCGAATAGAGAGTTTGCTGCATATAAAGTTGCAATACTTCCAAGCTCTGAGTCATTATGTTTGATTGCAAAACTTTCAAACATTGAAACAGCTGTTTTATATTTCTCTTCTGTTGTTGCAAAAGCAGTCTCTAATTTCTCTTCACTATCAACAGAAACAACAGGTCTTTCAAAAACCTCTTGTGCAGTAAAAAACAGGGAAGCTCTCTCTGCTGAACTCTCATCATCTGTATATTTTTTATAACTATATATTGCTGTGGCTATAAATGCACCTATAAAAAGCACTAAAATTAGGTATTTATGACTTACTGATTTAGTAAGTGCTTTATTAGCAACATCAATAAACTGATCTTGGTATACTATCTCTTCAGGTGCTTCAGTTGGTGTTTGTTGAACTTCTTCCTCTTTTTTAAGTTTAACCTTGTGTTTAATTTTATGAGCCACTCTAGCCTCCTCGTAATATAGCAGAGCATTATAATTTAAAAAAAATGCTTTGTCAATTAAAAAAACTGCCGATTATTATAGAGATTTTAATGTTAACCTATTGTAATCAAAGCAATTATTTTATAAAAGTCAAAATATCAATCTTCTTATTTAAATTCCCAAGATATGAAATGTTTTATGTTTTTGGGATAATTTATTTGTATATTTGAATTTTTCTATATTTTCACTATAATATAATTTCTCTTGGTCTGTTTTTATTTAAATGGAGTGTTTTGAATATTTTTAAATCTATTATATTTCTAATATTGTCTTTTTTAATAACTAATAGTTTATACTCTTTTCCTTTTGTAAAAAATAGAGAGGGTATATATTTTGAAAATAGTAGTTTTGGATACTCAACTCCATCGTTTTTTTATTTAAATATTGATGAAATTGACTACTCTAATCTATCATTGGGCTATTTTTGGTATAATAATTGGTATGTTAGCTCTGGAGAAATAACTATTCTTGGGAATAATTTAGCTCCTTGGAAAGATGGAGACTCTAATATTGATTCAACTCTTTTAAATATTGCAGAGATTGGATACTATTTTGACAATAAATATATTGATTTTTTTATCTCTTTTGGAGGTGGAATAATAAAAATATATGATACAAAATATCTTGATGATACAATATCTCAAACAAAAAAAGGTCTATTTTCTATTATTAATGTCTCATTAGGTTTTTTAATAAATTGGAGATCTTTAACATTCAAAATTGCAGCCTCTGGTGGTACAACTGGTGAATTTGAAGGTATTTCTAAATTTATATTTGATTTAAATTATCATGTATTTAATAATTGGAAAATTGGTTTTTTAGCTGAGAGTGCAGGCAGATCTTTTGAGATTTGTACTGGAGATGAAAGTAGTTGTAAATTTGAATTTACACTTATTCAATCATCTCTTTATATCTCATATAATTTTTATAAAAATTACTGGATTTTAACAGGTTTTGTAATAGATTCCAATATTGAAAAAACAGTTGGAGATAATACTATTACTGAACCTCAAAAAATTATGATTCCAATATATATATCAATTGATTAGTAGTTAAAAATTGATGTAGATAAAAAAAAAGCCCTTCATTGAAGGGCTTTAATCTAGCGATCCCAACGGGATTTGAACCCGTGTCGCCGGCGTGAAAGGCCAGTGTCCTGACCGGGCTAGACGATGGGATCATCTAAGCGATGAGATACTTTATACTATACTTTTTTATAGTTGTCAAGATAAATTTTTAAAAAATATGATTTTTTAAAAATTAAATATCTATATTTGAAACATTTAAGGCATTTTCAGAAACAAAAACTTTTCTATCAGCAACCTCTTCACCCATTAAAAGTGTAAATATATTATCTGCCTCTATTGCGTCCTCAACTTGAACCTGAAGAAGTGTTCTTTTTGCTGGATCCATTGTTGTTTCCCATAATTGGTCAGCATTCATCTCTCCAAGACCTTTATAACGAGATAGTTGATAACCTTTTTTTGCAAGATCTAATATATGATTGTTTAACTCTTCCAATGTTGTAAAAGGAACTGTTGTGCCATCCTCTCTTTTTACAACAAAAGTATTTTCAAAAAAAGTTGATAATTCAGAATAGATTGATTTCATCTCTTGAAGAGTTCTACTTGACAAAAGAGAGCTATTTATTTTTGTAACTTTTCTTGCACCATTAAGAAGTGTTTCAATTGTTAATGTAAACTCATTCTCTATATCTTCAGGCTCAACAACATATTGATAGTATGACATATCATAATCGGCCTCAATAAGAGTTCTTTTTATATTCTCTGCAAACTCTTTAAGATACTCTTCATCTAAAAGAGACTCTTTTGAGAATGTAGAAAACTCCTCTGCTAAAAGATGTATCACTCTTTCATCTCTATTTTGTTGTAAAGATCTATATAGTGATTTATATTTTTGATAATGTTTAAGTAGAGCCTTTAGTTTCTCTCCAGCAAAAACCTCATCTGTATGAGAGATAATCGTGTAATCTTTTGTTCCAACAGATAAAAGATACTCATTTAACTCCTCATCATCTTTAATATATTGAGTAAATGTCTCTTTACCATCTTTTGAACGAGAAAGTTTATAAAGTGGTGGTTGTGCAATATAGATATATCCTCTTTTTAATAACTCTTGCATTTGGCGATAGAAAAATGTCAACAGAAGTGTTCTAATATGTGCACCATCAACATCAGCATCTGTCATGATAACAATTTTATGATATCTAAGTTTTGATATATCAAACTCCTCACCACCAATATTAACTCCCAATGCTAAAATAAGATTTGTAATCTGTTCACTTTTAAGCATTTTATCAAATCTAACTTTTTCAACATTAAGAATTTTACCTCTAAGAGGTAAAATAGCTTGAAATTGACTTTCACGTCCCTGTTTAGCAGAACCTCCCGCAGAATCTCCCTCTACTATAAAAATCTCTGAAAGAGCAGGATCTTTTTCTCTACAATCAGCAAGTTTTCCAGGAAGTGTCATTGAGGAGAGAACCCCTTTTCTTCTAGTAAGCTCTTTTGCTTTATGAGCAGCCTCTCTCGCACTAACAGTTTCAACAATTTTCTCTATTATTAATGCTGCCTCTTGTGGATGTTCCTCTAAGTATGTGATTAATGAATCATATAAAAGGGAGTCCACAGCTGTTTTTACTTCACTTGAAACAAGTTTATCTTTTGTTTGAGATGAGAATTTTGGATCTGGAACTTTTACAGATACAATAGCACAAAGTCCCTCTCTTGTATCCTCTCCTTGAAACTCAAATTTTTTTAATTTTTGTTTAAGTTGAACATTTTCTGTAATATAGTTTTTTAAAGCTCTTGTTAAAGCTGTTCTAAAACCTGTTAAATGTGTTCCACCATCACGATTATTAATGTTATTTGTGAAAGTGTAACAGTGTTCAACATAAGTATCAGTCCATTGTAAAGCAATCTCAACACCAATTCCATCTTTCATTTTATCCATATAAAATGGTGATGTATGAATTGGTTTCTTTTTACCAATAATAAATTGTAAAAAAGATAGAAGTCCACCCTCATAATGAAATATTTCTGATTGGTCTGAGCGCTCATCAATAAGCTCAATTTTAACACCTTTATTGAGAAAAGCCATCTCTCTTATTCTTTTAGATAGTGTTGTATAACTATACTCTAAAAGATTAAATATCTCATTATCTGGCCAGAAAGTTATTTTTGTTCCTGTTTTATCTCCAACACTTTTTCCCTGTTGTATTGATTGAATTGTTTTTCCCTTTGAAAAAACTAAATTGTGTTCAAATCCATCTCTCCAGATAGTTAAATTTAGTCTTGTTGATACAGCATTAACACAAGATATACCAACACCATGAAGACCACCAGAAACTTTATATGAGTTATTATCAAATTTACCACCAGCATGAAGTTTTGTCATAACTAACTCTGCGGCAGATATTTGAGCCTTTTTATGCATCTCTACAGGTATTCCACGACCATTATCCTCAACAGTTATTGAGTTATCATTATGGATTATTACCCTAATATGGGAACAATAACCAGCCAATGCTTCATCTATTGAGTTATCAAGAGCCTCATAAACAAGTTGATGAAGTCCAGAACCATCATCAGTATCACCAATATACATACCTGGACGTTTTCTAACAGCCTCAAGCCCCTCAAGAACACCAATACTATCTGCATTATAGGTTTGATCTACTGCCATATTTTATCTCCAAATCAAAAAATCAAAAGCACTGGATAATATCATATATTCAATTTAATTGCAAACAACTATTTTTGATTTGTATTTTTATCTCATCCCAAAGTTTATCCATTTCATCTAAAGAGAGATCTGAAAAATCTAACTTTTTCTCTTTTGCTAACTCTAACATAAGTTCAAACCTATTTTTAAATTTTTTATTTGAACGTTTTAGTGCCTCTTCTGGATTTATATTGTGTCTTCTTGCAAGATTAACAATTACAAATAGAATATCACCAAGTTCATCAACTCTCTCTTCATCTGTTTTTGCTGATTTAAACTCTAAAAGCTCCTCATCTAATTTTTCATAAATATCATCTATTTTTTCCCAATCAAAACCTGTTTTAGCAGCTTTGATATTTATTTTTAATGATTCAAGAAGAGCAGGAAAGCTATTTGGGATATTTCCAAAAAATGTTATTTTTTTCCCTTCTGCCTTTTTGAAAGAGTCCCATTTATTTAATACATCACTACTTGTCTCTATTGTTTTATCATTTTTAAAAACATGAGGATGTCTATGAATCATTTTTTTATTTATATAATCTGCAACATCTTGAAAACTGAATAGACCCTCTTCATCTCTTATTTGAGCCTGAAAAACAAGTTGAAGAAGAACATCTCCAAGCTCCTCTTTATGATTTTCAATATCTTTTGAATCTATAGCATCAATAAGTTCATAAGCCTCCTCCAAAAGAAATGGTTTGAGTGAATCTAATGTTTGTTCTCTATCCCATGGACAACCATTTTTAGCTCTTAATGCTCTCATTGTCTCAAGTAATTCATCTAATTTAGACATAATATCTCCTTAAATTTTCAATAAAATCAATAAATTTTATTAAAAAAGAATCTATCATAGTTAAAAAAAAAAATCAAATCTCTAATAGCTTACTATTTCTAGATGTTTTTAAAACAAAAGATATTAACAAATTTAAAAATATATTTACAAAAAAATATAAAAAATCTATAATACCTATATTTTCTTTGGAGGACTTATGTTTATTGGGGTTGATGTTGGTGGAACAACAATTAAAACTCTTCTTTTAGCAGAAAATGAGATTATTGCTTTTGAAACAGAGCCAAATGTGACAACATCTGAAAAATCGGTATTAGAATCAATAGAGAAAGCTATCTCTAAAATTATCTCTAAAAAGGATATGGGTAAAGTAGAGGCAATTGGATTATCAATTGCTGGACAGGTTGATTCTCAAAATGGTATTTTGATAAATGCACCTAATATGCCTCTAAAGAGTTTTAATTTTAATAAATACTTTAAAGAAAAGTATGGTAAAGAGTGTTTTGTTGATAATGATGTAAATTGTGCTGCAATTGCTGAAAGCTCACTATATCCTGTTAATACAACTCAAATATTTATATTTTTAGGAACAGGAATTGGTGGTGCTGCCATGATAAATGGTAAAATGTTAAGAGGAGCAAATAATTTAGCAATGGAGATTGGTCATATGACTCATATTGATGGTGGTCATCAATGTGGTTGTGGTAAAAGAGGTTGTTATGAGGCTTATGCAGGTGGAAAAAGTCTAAATAGACTTTATCAAGAGGCAACAGGAACAACAGAGTATATGAATATTATTAAAATAGAGGATGGTGCATTAAATGGTGATAAACATGCATCAAAAATTTTTAATGAGGCTATTCATGCTCTATCTGCACTTACTAATGATTTGATTACAATATTTAATCCTGACTATATAATTTTTGGTGGTGGAGTTATTGAGCATTCAAAAACAATTCTCGACTCAATAAAGGGTTATTTGAAATCAAATATCCGTTTTGCTAATCTATCTGATATAAAATTTAAAGAGTCTGTTTTTAAAGATAGATCTAATGCATATGGAGCTATTTTAGGATATATTAGAAAACATATTTAGTTTAGTAAATCAGCAACTATATTAACTACTCTTTAGAGATTTTTAATTGTATTTTACTAATTATAACAAAATATCGATATTACTATAAAGGCTTTATGCTTTAATGAGTACTGTTTTGTTTTTATAGTGGTCTGATTTTTATTGTAAAGTAAAGGTTAGATAAACTGTTTTAGGAGGTTTTAATGGTAAGATTTAAAATATCTGTTATTTTATTAGGTGTTATTCTAGCTCTTTTACTTGGTATCTACTATATCTTTTCATATACAGCAAAAGGTGATACCAAAGAGATTTTATCATCTCAACTAAAACAGAGTGGATTCTATGTAAGAGAGAGTCTTTTAAATGATAACCTATTTTATCAAGCAAGAATCTCTGAATGGGCAATATCGAATGAGATTGCAGAGAATATAGTTGCTCATTCGGAGGCACATCAAGATTTAAAAGATGTATCTAAAAAAAGGGATGACCTTCTATCCTCTTTAAAAAAAGAGAATATTTCAGAGAAAGATAAATCTGAAATAGAGAAAAAAGTTTTAGAACATGAGGAGGAGATAAAAAAATATTCGGAGGAGATTCAGAGTGTTTCAAATCTTTTAAAAACAAAACTAAGCTCTTTTGTTCGACCAATAAATGCAGATTTTTATGCTTTAGTTGGTGATAATTTACAAAAATGGGAGGAGCTTGAGATAATATTTGCACTTTCAAAAGAGTTTCAAACAAAAGTTCTTTCGGGAGAGGCCTCTTCAGATATTTGGTTAAGAGGAAATCTATTTCATAAAGTTCATGGAGTCCCAATAAAACTTGGAAATAAAACTGTTGCAACACTTTTTATTGGTTTTATTCAAAATAAAAAAAGTGCATCTCTTATTGCAAATGTTGTTGATGCAAATGTATCCTATATATTTGACTCTCAAATAACACAAACAGAGATTGAATCAACAGATCTTCAAGTAAAGTTAAAACAGCTTATAAAATCAAAAGAGGAGTTATTTAAACAGTATTATAATGATGATGATGTTTCAAACTATTTTACGTTTGATTCAGATGGAACCACTTATATAGGTGTTTTTATTCCAACAAAAAATTTTCAAAATAAAACTGCTGGAATTATTTTAACACGCTCATTTGATTCATTAAAATTGAAAAGTGTTGCACAATTAAAATATGGAATACCAATATTTACAGCAATTTTACTATTTTTAATGATAATAATCTCAATGATTATTGGAAAAAATTTTATCAAACCATTTACTGATGTTGAGATTGCCTTAAATCAATATATTGATGGAGAGGATATTAGATTTAATCCATCAGAGATGGGAGAGGCTGAGGGATTAGCACGTTCATTAAATCGTGTTTTCTTAAAAAGTTCAGGAAAAATTGAACAAAAACCAGCCACTTGGGATGATCCAATATTTGTCATGGAGCTAAATCAAAATGTTCAGATTGATAAAAAGAGAACAAAAGATCATTTTGATGTGGTATATGACCTTTTTATAAAAGGTCATATAAATAATTCACTCCCTTATGCACATATTAAGAAAGATGAGTTTAAAGAGCGTTTAAAAAGAATTGAGGAGAGACTAAAAGAGAAACATGGAATCTCTGATATCTATTTCGAGGTTATGGTTGATAATGGAGTTGTAAAAATTCATCCATCTGTTGTTTCTGATAAAAAAAGAAATAGTTAATAACTCTACATAATTGAAAAAAATCATAAATAAAAATCTGTTTTTACTATCCTCTTAAAAAAAGTAATATTTTTGTTGCAAATTCCACTCAATTTTATATTATAAACTATCTATGTTTAAGGATTTTTATGAGTTTTTTAAAAAAATTTTCTCAAAAAAAAGAGTTAGGTAACTATAAAGGAAAGATAATAACAGTATCTGCTCAAAAGGGTGGTGTTGGAAAAACAACAATAGCAACACATTTAGCTGTTTCACTTGTAAAACATCTTAATAAAAAAACTCTTATTGTTGATATGGATAATCAGGCTCATACAGGAAGTGCATTGAATCGAGTTATTGACTCCTATCGAGGTAGATTTTCAGAGTATCTTCTTGATTCATCAAAAAATATTATGGATATTGTGTATAAATCTGAAATAGAGAATCTTTATTATATTCCATCAGATACAACTTTGACAGAAACAGAGGGAAGATTAAGCTCTAAAATAGGAAAAGAGTTAATTCTAAAAAAACTTTTAGAGACTCCTAAAACACATTTTGATTATATTATTATTGATTCTCCTCCAAATATGGGAAATTTAACAATCTCATCTTTAGTTGCCTCCGATTATGTTTTAATTCCAACAGAGTTATCAACACTCTCTGTTGATGGAATAAGAGGTGTTATTGAGGTTTTAGAGTCTATTGTTGAGAATTTTAATCCAGAGTTAGATATTCTTGGAATATTAGTAAATAAATTTGATTCAAGAACAAAAACAACAAATAGTATATTTTTAAATCAACTAAAAGAGAGTTATGGCTTATATTTAAAAGAGCCATATCTACCAAACTCTACTGTTTTTAAAAAAGCACAACATTTTGGAGACACAGTTTTTGATTATGAACCAAATCATAAAATAACAGAGCTTTTTAAAAATTTAACTGAATCTATTTTTTCTAATATTTGATAAAATGAGAGATAACTATTTAGAGATTATAAAAAATATATATTATCTTTTAAAAAAAGGAACACTAATACTATTTTTTTCTCTACTTATTTTTCAAAACAGAGCTTTATCAGGTGATTTTCAAACATATAACAACTATGAGACTCAAATTCAGTTTTTTAGATTACCAAACTACTCTTTAAATGAGTTTAAAGAGGTTGTTAATATTAGAGTAGATGATATTTTTGAGATAAAATCTCCATATTTATCATTTAAAAACTGGTTCTCTGTTGAGCCATCAATTGGTTTTGATTCATTATCACAAAATAGCAATGGAATGAAAAAAAATCTTTTACAATTAAAAGAGTTCTCTTTAGGATTAACGACAGATCTATTAAGAGTTGAGATAGGAAGGATATATCCAATTGGATATCCACCTTTTGATATTATAAATGGAGCCTCTGTCTCTCTAACAATTAAAGATTTCACTCTAAATTATATAACAGGAGAGGCGATAACAGAGAGCTCCTTTTTAGGAAAAGTGACATATTTTGATGATTTTGTTTATGAAAACTATAAATATAATAGTTTTTTTGCTGTTTGGAGTAGTGATTTTTCTCTTTTTAAAGTTGGATTTTGGCAACAAAAGCTAGATAATAGTTTAGTTTATGATCAAATTGAGTTTTCTGGTTTTTTAGATTATAAAAATCTTTCATCATCACTATTTTTTAAATACTCTCCAACATTAGAGCGAATCTCATACTCCTATTTTGATATAAGTTATAAAAATTTAGGTGTTAAATATCAATATGATAATCCAACATTTCTTTTTGACTCTATTTGGAATCTATTCTATTTTGAGAAGAAACATCTTTTATCACTCTTTTATAATGATAACTTAAATATTTTTAATTTTATGGAGATAAAAAAGATAGAGGTAGCCTTTTTAAATGATATTTCAGATTGGAATGTTATGGGAAAAATTTTGTTTTTAAAAAAAATATTTTTAAATTTTGATTATGTTTATAACAATTATATATATAGTAGTTTAGATTTTGATTGGATTTTTAATTTTAAAACATCTTTTAGATACTCTAAAGATAATAACTATTACTCTGAAAGTTTTGGAGTAGGTTATAGTTTTAAACTATATAAAACAGGTAATTTAAATCTATCAACAACAGTTATCAACTCAAGTTTTTATGGTCTTCAGGCTATTGGAGCTATGTTTTTAGATATAAAAATATAGATTTATTAAAAATCTGTAAAGAATAGTTCATATATTCTCATCAAAAGATATCTTTTTGCAATTAAATAAAGATTAAATATTATCGAATGGTTATCTATTGTTTAAATTCTGTTTTATTAATTTTTTTTAAAGGTAGATTTTTGACAAATATATATTGCTTCAACATATTGAATCTATTTTGATTCAAAATAGTATAAAAAATAATAAGT
>JAFGXH010000092.1 GCA_016936735.1 bacterium | reverse complement strand
CTAATTCTATAATATATTTTAAAATTTTTCAATTAAATATTACAATAAGAGATATTTTTTAAGTTGGAGGAAAAAATAGTATAATAATTACTCTTGTTTTATAAGATTTTAAGGATTGAATTTAGATTACTACAAAAAAATATTCTTGAAGATTATCTAAAATATGATATAAAAGATTGTTTGTTTTATTTTTTGAGTAAACCATGTTAAAAAAAGAGATTGTCCATTTTGATAAAATTGATGAGTTTATTAATAATCTTGCGGAAATCATATCAGCTCCAATATTTATTGGCTTAAAAGGTGAAATGGGTGCTGGAAAAACAACTTTAACACGTCATTTAATCCAAAAGCTATTAAAAAATAGTAAAATTGTTGTCACTTCACCAACATTTACACTTATTAATGTTTATGATGAGACTCCACCAATTGTTCATGCAGATTTTTTTAGATTAGAGAGTTATGATGATTTAGTCTACTCTGGTATTGAGGAGTATATTTTTGACTCAGATTATATTGTTATTGCAGAGTGGTATGATAAAATAGATTTTAAAATACCACTAAACTCAATATTAATTTCGATATCTATCATTTCTGAATTTGAAAGAGAGATATCTATTGAGATTGTAAAATAGCTCTAAAATCTATTTAAATTATCTTTTATTGATTTTAAACTATTTTTTTGCTAAAATCGGTTGTTTTATATTGATTTTAGTATGTTAAAAATTAAGATTTTAAAAATAGAGATTTATCTTTTAATGTCACTATTTATCACAGCTATACTTTTTATATTTTTTCCCAAATTTGGTTCATATTTTCAAAATTATGAAAAAGATTTTATCGAAAATATAAATCCTGAAAAAATGAGCTACTCAATTCCAAATAGTAAAAAATTAAAATCTATTGAAAATGGAGGAGTTATACTATTTTTTGAGACTTGGTGTCCCTCCTGTATGATAGAGATGTCTGGAATAGAGTATATTGCCTCTCAAAAAATTCCTATAGTAGCTGTCTATTCTGATAGTGATGAGGATATTATAAATAAATTAAAAGAAAATGTTGGATATAAACATATCAATTTTGTCTATGATAATAATGAGGAGTTAAGCAGATATTTTGACATATCCTCTATTCCAGCCACTTTTATTGTAAACTCAAATGGTTCAATTAGCTATAAAATATCTGGTTCAAGATTTTTTTTCAAAAATTCAGTAATAAATTTTATTAAAAATTTATCAAATAAAAAATAAAAACAATAAAAATAACTTTTTTGCATCACTAAGAATAATTTTATAAATTTTATAAAATAGTTACAATATTTTTTAATATTAGGAGATTCATGATAACATCAATATTGGCTGGAGGAATTGGTTCAAGATTTTGGCCATTGAGTACACCTAAACATCCAAAACAGTTTTTATCTCTTTATGATGAGGATTCACTATTCTCTTTAACATTAAAAAGGATAGCTCAATTAGATAATAATATTGAGACATTAGTTATAACAAGAGATGAGTATCTACCATTTATATCAAAATATTTAGATTTAAAACCACTTATAGAACCAATTGGAAGAAACACATTTGGAGCTGTATTATTAACAACAAAATATCTTTATGATCAGGGTTTAGGTGATGAACCAATTCTATTTCTACCATCAGACCATATGATAAAAGATATCAGAAATTTTAAAGAGGATATTAAAAATGGTGTAGATTTAGTTATTAATAAAAAAATAATGGTAACTTTTGGAATTACCCCAACCTATCCAGAAACAGGTTATGGTTATATATTAACATCAAGAGTTATTGATGACTCTATATCTCTTTTTGGTGTAAAAGGATTCAAAGAGAAACCTGATTTACCTCTTGCTCAATATTTTTTAATGTCTAAAAAATATTTCTGGAATTGTGGAATATCAATAACAACAGCCAATATATTTTTTAATGAATTAAAAATGATTTATCCTAAGCTTTATGAAAAAACTGTCACTCTATCAATGGAGGAGTGGTTAAAAGATTTTCATCAAATTCCAAATGAGCATTGTGAAAGGGTTATTGTTGAACATGCAAGAAATATTGCAATGATAAAGGCCTCTTTTGATTGGTCTGATGTAGGAACTTGGAGAGCATATTTTGATATTTTTTACTCAAAATTAGGAAATCAAAATCATATTTTACAAAAAAATAGTCATGATAATTTTATTTTAAGTAATAAAAAAACAATAGTGATTGGTTTAAATAATATTACTGTTGTTGATTCTGAAGAGGGACTTCTTATTATGAGTAATGAGAAGGATCAAGAGCTTAAAGAGGCTTTTTCAATGCTAGAGGAGAATAACAAATAGTATCCTAATCAGACATTTTTAAAAAATCTAATAATCTCTCTTAAATGTTCAATAAATTTTCCATCAAGAGTTAATTGTGCAACAGCATGTGCTGTCTCATTTTTTAGATTTTCATGCTCTTTTTGATTTTTACTATCTAAATTATCTAATTTTGATTCAATCTGTTTTGCTAAATATCTTATATTATTAATATCTTCACTCCACAGATATGCTTTTGAGGTTTTTGATGAGCTATCCAGCATTTTTTCAAGAGATTCAACTTTTGATTCAAGAGTTCCAACTCTTGTTTTGAAAGTGAATAGATCATCTGCTGGATATCTAAACTCTCTACTAATACCACTTAATCGTGCAACGATATAGTCATGAGCCCTTATTGCTGGACGAAGTAGTGTTAAAAGTAGTGCCGCTACAGAGCTTATATAACCAACAGGACTAATTTTGAAGTAGGATATTAAATATAATCCAATTGCAGATGCAATATGAAGTGTTAAAGCTATTACAATTGCCTTATTTTTTAGTTTTTGAACAAATTGAACCTCACTCTCCTTAATTTTAATATCTCTCTCTTTTGAGTTTGCAGCAGTATCTAAAACTGATTTTGCATGAAAATATAGATTCCAAGGAACTGTAACAATAATCATTAACCACCAAAAACTTGCAATTCCAATTCCCCAATCAATAACATCTCCACGAGGAACATCCATCCATTTTAAAACTCCAAAAACAATTAAAACAATAAATGTTATTCCAAAAAGAGAACCAATAAAAGATGAAAAACTTTTATTATTCATGAAAACCCCTTATTAAAAAAAATTAGATTTTTTACAAAAACAAACAACAATTTATATTAAAAATAGGGTGTTATAAACTATTTTTTTAAACATGTTAAAATAGAGTTAACAGCACTCTCAACAGAAAAAACCTCATTTAATAGTTTGAAACTATTAAATCCAATAGTTTTTCTTAAATCTTTTGATAGAAATTTTACAGCATTTTCAAAAAATATCTCATCTTCACCATTAATAGATACTAATCCTGCATTATAACTATCAACTAACTCTTTTAAATCATTTCCACTATTTACACTACCAAGAATTGGAATACTATAGTTCATATATCCCAGAAGCTTTCCTGGGAAATTGTGAGTTGAGTGTTTTTTATGGAGTGAGAATAGTCCAACATCTATTTCAGATAAAATATCATCAAAAACATTCTGTGGAACAGATGGCAATAGAGTTGTGTTTGTTAGATTATTATCTTTTATAAATTTACTAACAATATCAAACTCATCCCCTTTTCCAATAAGAAGAAAATGGGCCTCTGAATATATCATCATTTTTTTTGCAACTCTCATAATATTCATCATATCTTGTGCATGACCAATATTTCCACCATAAAAATATAATACTTTATTGTTTAAATTTAGTTTATCTCTATAAGACTCTATTTCTTTTTTATTTTTATTGCTAATTTTTGTCCAGTTGTATAAAAGTTTTAACTTTTCTGGTTTTTGATACTGTTTTAGAAAAATCTCCATATTTTTTGGTGATTGAAGTGCAATAAAATCGGCAGAATCATAACTGATTTTTTCAAAAAAGCGGAAATATTTTTCAAAAATAGAGTCTTTTTTAATAATTCCAGCATCAATAATCCATTGTGGAAAAAAATCTCTTAAAATAAGATATGATGGAATATTTTTATAATATCTTTTTAATTTAGATATAAAATATCCCCAAAATATTGTTGGAGAGTAGTATATTATGGCATCAAATCTATTTCTTTTAAAATAATCTTTTAAATAGAACCAAGCCTTTAATGATAAAAGAGATTCATTTATAGCTCTTTTAACTTTTGCTGTATTTTTGATAACACCTGTTTTAAATCTGATAACATTAACTGTTTCAAAAATCTCTTGTGTATATTTTTGTTTTAAATTTGAATCTGGAGTTATAACTGTAACATTTACGCCTCGATTTATTAACTCTTGTGACAACTCATGCATCATTTTAGCACTAATTTTTACACTATTTGGCATATAATCATCTGTTATAACTAGTATATTCAATTAAAACTCCTAAAAACTCTACTATTCATCAATTTAGAAATGATAAAAAACTATTAATTTTATATTTTAACACTAATCACTAAGTAGTTATAAAAATATCATATTAATTACTTTAAAATATAGTTTTTTTAATGTTAATCAAATTAACTACAAATAGTATAGCATATTTTTTATAATATGTTAACAGATTTTCTATTCAAGTTATCTATTAGTTTTTAAAAGATACTCTAAAAATATTGTATAAAAGTTTAACTGTTTTTTTAATCCATCTGTATCATAATATAGAAGAAGCATATTTGTAACTTTTTTTAGATTATTTAAATCTTTTAAATTAAAATATATATCAACAAGCCGTTTTAAATACTCTTTTTTAAGATATACACTCTCTGGAGCCTCAAACATAGTAAAAAAATACTCCGCCTGTTTATAATCTTTTTTATTGCTATATTTTATACCAAATAGATATGACCCTATCTTTTTTGCCTCAATATAGTGATCTGAATTTATTGATTCATTATCTTTAAAATAGTATATAAACTCTTTATCAAAACTATTATTTATAAATAGATCTAAAGCTAAATCTCTTAAATAGATGTTTTTTGATGCTATTTTTTTTATATATATAGATCGAATTTTATGTTCAACTTTTGTTTCTGATAAAAGTTGACTATATATCTCTTCACTTTTTATATAATCACCATTTTTAAAATATAGGTCTCCCTCACTCTCTAATATATCCTGCTTCATATATTTTGGAATCTCAAAAGATAAAAGTCTATTTTTATAAAAATTAGCTATATCGCTATTTTTTAATGCAAAAAGCTTATATCCAAAATATAGATGATTATAGTTCTCACTCTCAAATTTTAAAATATTTTTTATAATTTTGTCAGATATATCATAGTTTTCATGATAAAACTCTTTAAGTGCCACACTTTTAAGATTCTCAATTGTGTGTGGACATATTTTTTTAAATATTGCTGGTTTAGAGAAGTCCTCCGCTATTTTTTCAGTATATCTCTCTGGAATATTTACTGTTTTTATATATTCAATCCACTCATTAGATAGTGTTTTAAGCGATTTATTATATGATTTTTCAAAATCTGCAGAGTAGTTAAGATTTTTTAGGGCTGTAATTCCATATTTTTGATATAAAAATGAGATAAATGAACCCATAATTTGATATGAAAAATATGAGTTTTTTCCCCAGAATCCTGTTGGATTTATTATAGTTGCAATATTTGGTAAAAATTTTTTTTCATATAATGTTTTTGTTTTCTCTAAAGGTGTTAACTCCTCTGTTGGAGATTCAAAAGCAACTGCTAATCCCTCAACAATACCAATCTCTGGCCACCAACCATTTTTTGAGGCCAGTTTTAATGGAGATTTTGAAAAATCTGCTGCTAAAACATGAAATAGTTCGTGCCTTAAGTGTGGATGTGGAAAATCTGAATAGTTAAGATATAAAGAGTTTTGCCAAGGTTTTGCTATAAGTGTGTTTCCTGCACCCATTAAATCTTTTTTCTGTTTTGAGTTTTTAAATATATAGCTTTTAATATTTTTTGGTGCCCTTATCTCTAATAATTTTGTTAGCTCCATTAAATGAAATTGATGCTCTTTTGCTAACATCTCTATATTTTTCTCTATTTTTGGAATATCTTTAGAGTAGTATATTGTAAAATTTTCTGTTTTATAAACTCCTCCAAGCTGTTTTGCAATAATAGATGCATTTGTTGTTAATCCAAAAGAGTTACTAAAAATCCAAATAACAAAAGCCATAGCAAAAAAAAGATAGTTTAAAATTCTATATTTTTTGTATGATATAAAATATATTGATAATATAACTCT
>JAFGXH010000091.1 GCA_016936735.1 bacterium | reverse complement strand
GTAATTCTCATGGCAAATGAACTCATTGGTCTGGATATTGGAAGTAGTTCAATAAAACTAGTTCGATTAAAACAGAGCAATAAATTTACATCTTTGAAGAATTTTGCAATTGCACCTCTTCCTCCTGAGGCAATTGTTGATGGTGCTTTGATGAATACATCTGCAATTACAGAGACACTTGGCAATTTACTTAAAAGTTTAAGACTCAAATCAGAAAAAGTGGCTCTTTCAATATCTGGTCACTCTGTTTTTGTTCGTTTTATAAGAACAAGCAATTATAGAGATGAGGAGTTAGAGGAGCATATCAAATGGGATGCAGAATCATATATTCCAGATGTTAATGATGTCTATCTTGATTTTCATAAATTAACATCTATGCCTGATGCTTCAGGAGAGATAGAGGTTCTTCTTGTTGCAGCAAAAAGGAATATTATTGATGAATATGATCAATTAGCAAAATCTGTTGGAATGAAACCAGCTGTTGTTGATGTTGATGCTTTTGCAATTCAAAATGCCTATGAGTATAACTATCCTGATAGATTTAAAAATGAGGTTGTTGCTCTTTTAAATATTGGTGCTGCCGTTACAACAATAAACATTATTGATAAGGGTGTTTCTAAATTTGTTAGAGATATGTCAAGTGGTGGTGGTGAGATAACAGAGGCTATTTCTCAACACTATGGATTACCTGTTGAAGAGGCAGAAAATATTAAAATTGGTGTTTATGCAGGAAATTCAGATTTAGTTAATTCTAATGATCTTCATAGAATTTATGAGGAGGTTTCATATAGAATTGCAGGAGAGATTCTTCAGACAATCGATTATTTTAAAACAACAACACCTGGTATTGAGTTAAATAGAATATATTTAACAGGAGGGGGTTCAAAAATTAATCTTATACAAAAAAGGCTTGAAGAACAGGCTGGTGTAAGGGTTGAAGAGTTAAATCCCTTCAATAATATTAATATAGACCCAAGAGCATTCAATATTGATTTTATTAGAGCCAACAGTTCTTTGGCAACTGTTGCGGTTGGTTTGGCTTTAAGAAAGGCGGATGACAAATGATAAAATTAAATTTATTACCAATTAGAGAGGAACAAAAAAGAAATAAACTTATTCAGCAGTTTATTTTCTTTGTAGTTGTTATTATTCTCATTTTTGCTGCCAATATTGTTTTTTATACGCTTCATAGTGATGCTTTTGATACTCAAAAAATAGTTGTTTCAAAACTTCAACAGGATGTTGATAAGTATAAAAATCTTTTAGGTGACTTGAAAAAAGAGAAGGATAAAAAAACTGAATTTTTGCAAAGAATTGATGCTATTAACTCACTAGAGTCTCTTAGACAAAATCTTTTAAGAGTTCTTGATGAGTTGAATAAACAGATTCCACATAAAACTTGGTTAACTGAATTAAAAAAGCAGGGAACACAGCTTATTCTTACTGGTGGGGCATCATCTTTTGAGGATGTTTCAACATTTGCACACTCTTTAAAGGGAGAATCAAAGTATTTCAAGAGAGTTGATATAAAAAATGTTCAACTTGAGGATATAAAAGATAAAAGCACAAATGTTGTAGGAACACCCCGTATTGTTTTATTTGAAATAGTATGCACACTTCAGTAGGTGGGGGAGATAATGAATGAATTTTTAGACCAGTTTGGTGGATTAAAAGCCTCTGTAAAGGCTGGTATACTTTTAGGAATTGCAGTTGTAACAGCTGGCATAAATTATCTTTTATTTTTCTCTCCTTTGGAGGAGGAGTATAGATCTCTTTTGAATCAAAGAGCAACGTTGGAGGAGAAAAAAGTTGAGTATGATGGTTTAAGCCGAACATTAGAGATGGATCGACAAATAAATAAAGAGATTGATTTAATGTTAAATGAGAAAAAAGGCAGACTTCCAGATACAACAGAGCTTGAATCCATTATGAGAGAATTACATAGACGTGCAGGGGATTCAGGAGTAAGAATTGTCTCTTTTCTACCTAAGGCAGAGATTATTAAAGAGTTGTATGTTGAACAACCAATCTCTCTTATTTTAGAGGCATCTTTTCATGATACACTTAACTTTTTATATGGTGTTAGTCAAAATACCAGAATAATAAATATGGATGATATTCTTATGGAGACTCCAGAGTATAAAAATCAAAAGGTTATTATATCCTCTAAGCTCGATATAAAAGTGTATCGTTTTAGAAAAGAGAGTGATAAACTCCCAGAGGATAAAACTAAAAAACCAGCTCCTGCTGGAAAATCAAGTAAGGAATAGGGGGAGCTATGAGATATTTACCACTTTTAGTTTTTTTATCTATTTTTACAGGTTGCTTTTCTGAGTATCAGTCAAATAAAGCATCAAGTATGCAAACAAACTTAGAAAAAGAGAGAGCAAAAATTATAGAGGAGATAAAGAAAAAAACAGAGATAGTGAGAGAGGATTATATATATTCTGTTGTTAACAAAAGAGATCCATTTCAGGATATTTTTATGAAAACAGGGATTGGAACAAACTCTCTTGGAATTACAGAATCAACAGAGAAAATTGGTGTTGAAAAAATCTCCCGCACATATGATCTTCAACGTTTTGAGATAGATGAGTTAAAACTTACAGCAATTATTTATGGTACTGCTGCAAGAAGAGCTATTTTGGTTGATCCTACAGGAAAAAGCCATATTGTCAAAGAGGGAGAGTTTCTTGGAAAAAATTATGGTAAGATAGCTGCAATAAAAGCAGATAAACTTATTGTAAATGAAGAGACATATGATATTAGAAAGAGAAAACAGATTAAGAATATTATTGTGAGCTTAAATCCAAATGAAGAGATTGAATAAAAATTTATAGGGGTAAAAATGGGACACTTTAAATTAATACTCCTCGTGGTTGTTTTTTTTAGTGCAACAACTCTGTTCGCGGAGAGGAACAAAATATCTAAAATATCGATTCAAGAATCGAAAGGGAAAGTGGATGTAAATGTTTTTGGAACTCAAAAGCCAACTTTTACTATTTTTAAACTTAAAAATCCTCTACGCCTTATTGTTGATATCTCAAATGCGGATATTAATGGTATTGAATCGCCAATCGAGGTTAATAATGGTGTTATTAAACAGATAATAACATCACAATTTGAGGATGATGTAAATGTAACAAGTCGTATTATGCTTTCTCTTCAAGAGGATTCAAAATATGTTGTTAAATCTGTTGGGAGTAGATTTGTACTATCTTTAGAGAGTGAAACCTTTAAAGGAAATACATCTATTGTCAAAAATACAACAGAGAGTAATAACTCCTCCGATTTTTCAGAAAAAGAGCAACTTTTTATTCAAAAAATAAAAGAGGTTCAATCTGATTTAATCAAAAAACAGGAGGCTTTGTATAATAGAGAGGTTGAGCTTCAAAAAAAAGAGAGAGAGCTTCAATCCCTTAAAGGTGAGTTAACAAAAGCTGCAACTGTTCTTGAAACAAAAAAATCTGAAAATGAGAAACTAGAGAAAATTTTAGCAGAAAAAAATCTTCAATTATCTGATAAAAATAGTACAATATCTCTTCTTGAAAAACAGTTAAAAAATAATTCAGGAGAGATTCAGAAAAATCAATCAGAGATTAACAGATTGAATATTGAGCTTAAACAAAGTAATCAGACAATTACAGAAACATCAAAAATCAAACTTGCAATAAAAGAGCTTGAAAAACAGAAAGAGCAACTTTTATCTCAAAAATTGGGTGTTTCAAAAGAGATTGATTCTTTACTAAAAGAGAAAGAGTCTATTTCAAAAGAGCAGAAGAAAGTTTTAGAGAAATATAATGTTCAGAAAAAAGATTATCAAATTCTGACTCAAAAATACTCTAAATTAGAGGAAGAGAATCAAAAAGCAAAAGATGAATTCTCAAAAATATCCTCTCAAAATGAGACTTTAATTGCAGAAAACAGCAAATTAAAGAGACAGTTATCAGAGATTATTTCTCAAAATAATGAGTTAATGAAGGGAAAATCTTCAACAGTAAAATTGGCAAAAGAGAATAATTTATTGAAAGAACAACTTGATAAATTAATCGAAAAAAATGAGGCTCTTTCAAAACTCTCAACAGAAAGAACAAAGAAAAATGAGGATTTTTCTAAGCTTAATGAGGAGCTTAAAAAAGAGCTTTTAAAACTAACAGAAAGAAATGAGACTCTAAAAAAAGAGACAGAAGAGCAAAGAAAAGAGTTGTCAAAAAATAAGGCAGAGTTAGCAACTTTATCAGAGAAAAAACCTGCTTTAAATGCACAACTCAATGATTTAAAAGTTTTGAAATACAAAGATAAAATTGTTGTTGATATGGATATTCAGAATTATGAAGGAGATTTTGAGGTTTTAGAGTTAGCATCTCCAAAAAGATTAGTTGTTGAATTACCAAATACAACATTAAATAACTCTTTAACAAAAAAAACAGATATATCTAAAGCTCTTTTAAAATCAATAAGACTTGGTGAAGAGAATTCAAAATCTAGAGTTGTTTTTGATATTTCAGACGAAAATAGTATTCCAAAATATTTTGTAAAAAAAGAGAAAAATCTGCTTAAATTTACAATGCTTATTGAGGATATAAAACAACTAAAAAATATTTTAGATATCAAAATGGATTCAGATGAGAACTATTCAACTGTAAAAGTTTCATTTGACCAAACTATTAAATACTCTCTTGTTAGAAATGATAATGATTTGGCTGTTGTAAAATTCTATGGTGTAAAAACTCCAGAACCACTTCAAAACACATTAGATCAAACATCTCAAAATAGTATTGTAAAAATGGTTTCTCTTTTCCAATCATCAGATGACTCAATTCTTGCTGTAAAATTGGAAAGAAAGGGAGAAAATGAACTCTTTTTTAATAAAGAGACAAACACTCTTGAGTGGAGATTCAAAAACATTAAAAAAGAGACACCTGTTCTTGTAAAGAAAGAGGATAATGTAAAATATCTGTTTTCTGAAACAGCATCTTATCAAGAACAGGGTGATAATAATGTTGATATAGCTAATAAACAGTATCATGGAAAAAGAATCTCTATTGACTTTAAAAATGCAGATATCCATGATGTATTACAACTAATAGCAGATGTAAGCAAAGTTAATATCATAACATCTGATGATGTTACTGGTACTGTAACAATGAAACTCAGAAATGTTCAATGGGATAAAGCTTTAGATGTTATTTTAAAAACTAAATCACTTGGTAAAGAGGTTTTAGGAAATATTATAAGAGTTGCTCCTCAAGAGATTCTTACAAAAGAGTATCAAGCTAAAGTTGATCTTATCAAAAAAAGAGAAGAGAATGTTCCTTTAGGAATTCGTTTAATACCTGTAAATTATGCACATGCTGATGAGCTTCTTGAACAGGTTAAAGGATTGTTGTCTCCAAGAGGGAAAGTCTCTGTTGATGCAAGAACTAATGTTCTTATTGTTAAAGATACTTTCCAAAAATTAGATGAATCAGAGGCATTAGTTAGAAATTTAGATACTCAGACTCCACAAGTATTAATCGAGGGACGTATTGTTGAGGCAGAATCAAGTTTCTCAACAGAACAGGGTATTGAGTGGGGAGGTGGTGTTGAAACTAGTTCTCAATATGGAACCCAAACTGGTTTAATTTTTCCATCCTCAATTGGTTTAACTGGAGGCTTAACAAGTGATCGATGGATTACAAATCTTCCTGCAGCTGGAGCAGCTTCTGGAGGTGGTGGTTTAAATTTCTCTCTTGGTTCTATTAATGATTCAATCTCTTTGAATTTTAGAATTACTGCTGCAGAGGCTCAGGGTATGTTGAAAATTATCTCATCACCAAGAATCTCAACTCTTGATAATAAAGAGGCAATTATTGAAACAGGATTAAAACTTCCTATTATTACAATAAATGAGCAGGGAACACCAACAACAAAACTTATTGATGCAAAAATAAAATTAACAGTAAAACCACATGTAACATCTGATGGTTCTGTTATTTTGAAAATGGAATTAAAAAAAGAGGAACCAGATTTTAGCCGTAAAAACTCTTTGGGTGATCCTGCGATTATCTCAAAAAGTGCAACAACAGAGCTTTTAATAAAAGATGGTCAAACAGCTGTAATTGGTGGTATGTATACTAAAAAAACATCAGATGATGAAAAAAGAGTTCCTTTTTTTGGAAGTATTCCTGTTCTTGGGTGGTTTTTTAAAAACACTCAGCAAACAGATACTCGTTCAGAACTTCTTATTTTCATAACACCAAGGATTATTAACAAAGATAATGGCTTAATCAGTAAATAGGGAGGTTACACTATGAGAAATATAATCTTTTCACTAATATTAGCTCTATTTATGTTTGGCTGTGTTGATGATTATTATGAGCTCCAAATATTATATGTTCCTGCTCCAGATGCTGAAGAGGAGTGTAAATATAAACTTGAAAAGGATAGTGTTCAATACTATTTTTCTGATGGATTAATGGATGTTGATTTATATTATGGTTATAACCTAAAACTTCTTATTGAAACAACACTCCCAAGTAAGAAAGTAAATGAGATAGAAACAAATGATGTTGTTTTAGATCGTGCTGTTGTTGAAACATACTATCTTAAAAGAGGGCGAAAAATAAGATTTCCAAAAGGTGATGGTGTTTTTTATCTTAATTCTGTAATTCCTGTTAATAGTTTATGGCTTGTATCTGTCCCATTGTTTAAAGATACAGAAGTAATTGATGCATTAAGTGATTTAAATCCTGAAGGAAATGAGGCTCTTTATGATCCTAATTTTAGAGTAATTGTTAATGTAAAACTTGAAGGAACAACAAAAGCTGGAGCCTCTGTTGAGTCTAATAGTTTTGAATTTTCAATATATACATGTAATAGTTGTTTTAATTTAAATCTTTATCCATCTACATATTGTGGTACAGGAACAAAAATAGCATACTACTGTAGGTTACCACAAGATGTTTTACCTGTTTGTGAAGATGTTGAAGAATAGGAATTATTTAAATGAAAATACAAACTCTTACACTAGCAAAACTTCAGTTTAAACAGGGGCATTTTGAAAAGGCTCTTGAGATTTTAGATGCTTTAGATAACACATCTGAAACAGTAATCTTAAGAGAACAGATTAATAATGCCCTATTTATTCAAAATTTATCCTCTTATACTGAAGAGATAAAAAAGAGAGCTCTATTTTTGAATAAAGCATTAACTAAAATTAAAGAGTCTAAAAATGATAGAGTTTTAAAAGAGAGAGAGCTCTCTTTTAATGATTTGTATTTAGAGTGTGATATATCCATAAACAAAAAATATGAGTCATCTAAAAAACTTCAACAGATTTATAGTTTGTTAGAACAATGTAAAAGATTTGAACCAAAAAGAAGAGAAAAAACTCTATCATTTGATGATATATCTCTTGATTTATCGGCTGAGATTAGTTGGGGTTATATATTTGAACACTCTGATAATGAAAAAGCCAGTTTAAACAGTTTTGAGACAGTTTTAGAAGAGAGTAAGCCCAAAGAGGTTTTTGTGTCAGCAAAACCTCTTTTAGAACAACTTTTGGGAAATATATCTCAAAAAAGGGAACGAAAAATAAAAGAGAAAGAGTCTTTTGATGATATATCAATTGATTTAACTGTAGATATATCTAAACTATTTGAGGTTTCTAGAGAAGATCTAAAAAAAGAAAGAGTATCAAATACTGATTCAGTAATTGATTCTTCTGAAAGAGATAAATTTTTTGAAGAGAAAGTTTCTGTTGAAAAAAATGATGTTTTTGAAAAACAACCCATTGAGGATGAATTACATAATAAAATTATGTTTTTATCAAAACTTGCAGACTCATTTTCAACAAAGAAAAATCAAAAGCTTAAGGATAGATATAGTGCATCTTTTGATGATATATCATTAGATTGCTCTATTGATATTTCTAATGTTTTTAAAGTTGACAAAAAATCTGTAAATAGTATCAAAAATAATCTCATAATAAAAGAGAATCTGTTTTTTGAAAAACAAACCACAGATTTTATTGAAGATGATACCACTTTTGAAGAAAAAATTGTAAATTTTGCTGAAGAGAGTGTTATTTTTGAAAGACAAAGTATAAATTCTATAGAGGATGATTCCAATTTTGAAAAACAAGTTATAGACTCTATAGAGATAATTGATAATGAGTTCAATGATGATACTCAATCCACTTCAAAAATAGATGAACTTCATAATTTAATTAGTTTTATTCAAGAGAATAAAAAAAAGGAAAGAAAACATCAAGATAATTGCTTTGATGGAATATCAATGAGTGTTGAATTGGAGATTTCAAAAGAGTATTCAACACCTATTATCTCTGTTAAAAAAAGTAGACTTGATAAAAAAATTGAGGTTTTAAACTCATTATTAGAAAAAATAGATAGCTATAAACATCAAAAAGGAACAAAATGATTTTTGAAAAATATTTCTCAGAGATATTCTCAGAGTGTAGTGATACTAAGGGAATTGCGATTATGGGTAAAGATGGTATTGCTGTTGAGCAACAGTCATCAGATCAATCATTTGAAGAGCTTTTAATTGAGTTTTCTGATGTTACAACAAAAGCATCCTCCATTTTTGACTCAAGGGGAGAGGTGATTCAACAGCAAATCTTTTTAACAGAAAAAACTCTCCTTTTTGTTGAAACTTTATCTGATTTTTACTCACTATTTATTTTAGCTGATAGTTCAGTTAATATTGGAAAACTTCGTTTTATTGTGAGAAAAAAAGCAGTATGGTTGAAAAAAGAGCTACTATAATCCTCATAGAGGGAGCAAATCTAAATTTAATAAATTTAAGACCCAAAATATACCAATCAAAATTTTCAAATGAAGAGATTTTTAAAAAAATAGAGTCTCTTTTTAATTTAGTCTATTTTCAATCAAACTATGAGGGTGAGATTGTTGAGGCTATTCATCTTATTGAGATTAATAGAATTAAAGAGTTTCAAAATAGAGAGAATGAAAACTGTTTAAATGAGAGTTTTATAGATTTTTTTAAAAATATAGAAAGTTCTGAAAAACTTTCAAATTTCTATAATAAAATTAAAAATGAGAATATTATTGGAGTTATTATAAATCCAGCAGCATTTACACACTATTCAATAGCTTTGTCTGATGCTTTAGAGATATTAAACACTCCAAAAGTTGAGGTTCATTTAACTAATATTTATAAAAGAGAGGAGTTTAGACATAAATCTGTAACAGTAAAAAATGTTGACTCTATTATCTCAGGTGCTGGAAATTTTGGCTATTATCTTGCAGCAGAATATCTATATCATTTAACTTTTTGAATATAGTACTCCTCAAGAGAACCATACTCTATTTTTATATCATCTATCCGTTTTTTATCACACTCTTCCAATATTTTTCCACTCTTCATAATAATAACTCTTGAACAAAGTTGTTCTATTGATTCTAAAATATGGGAAGCAAAAATAATAGTTTTATTTTTTGAGACTACCTCTAAAAGAAGAGATTTAAAATGATATATTGCAACTGGATCAAGACCTGCAAATACCTCATCAAGAATTAAAAGATTTGCATCTGAAAGAAGTGCTGCCCCAAGCATCACTTTTTTAATCATCCCCTCAGAATACTCTATTAAAAGTCTATTTTTATCTATTTCTAAATCAATTTGAGTTAAAAATTTATCAATTTTATCTTTTGGATTTTCAACTTTATATATAGAACCAATAAACTCTAAATACTCTTGTGCAGTAAGATATTCATAAAAAAGAGGTTTTTGAGGAATATAGAAAATCCCCTTTTTGTGTTCATAATTATCTGGATTTAATGGAAAACCATTCCATAAAATCTCTCCTGAATCTGGAAGAAGTTCCCCTATAATCATTTTTATTGATGTTGATTTTCCTGCCCCATTTTGACCTATTATTCCTAAAAAATCACCATCAGATATTTTTAAATTAATAGAGTCAACTGCTATTTTTTGCTGAAATTTTTTTACAATATTTTTAAACTCAATCATTATAACCTTAAGTAAAAATTTGTTTTAACATTTTTCTTTGTTTTTGTTAACTATTTTTTGATTTTTATTATTGAGAACATGGAACTCTTTCACATCTAGATGAGGCTGAACATACATAACCAGTTGGACATTCAGAGGATGATGCACACTCTTTAAAACCACATTTACCACTTCCTTTACAAATCATTCCAGCATGACACTCTGAATGAGAAAAACAACTTCTCAAACAGTATCCAGAAAGACAAATATCAGCTCCACCACAGTCAGAAGCTGTTGTGCAACCACTACAAGTTCCTGATGGTAGTGATGGAGAACAAGTTGCGTTACCTCCACAATCGGAATTAGTTGCACATTGAAAATACAACTCATCTCTATTAGTACAATAACCATTTTCACAACTAAAACCTATTGGACAATCTGAAACAGCCTCAGGAACACATCTATTTGTTTCTAAATCAAGAATATAACCCACTTCACAAGAACAACTTATAACTCCATCACTATTTGAACAAATGGTTTTATATGCCTCTTCTGTACAAGGATTTGGGTTACAGGATGAGACACAAACACCATAAACACAGGTTTCATTACTATTTGGACAGTTTCCATTATGATTATATTGAGAACAGGTGGTCTCTTGACAACGGATTCTTTGACACATTCCATTAGAGTTTGGATTATCTTTAACACAGATAGAGTTTGATGGACAATCTGAATCTGTTGAACAGGTTCCAACTAAACAGTAACCTAATGTTTGAGAGCATCTTCCATAAGGACAATCTGAATCTGAATCACAAAGAAGTTTACATGATGTTAAACCATAAGCCTCAACACATTGAGTATTTCCTGGACAATCAGATGAGACTTCACAAAAGTTACAAACTCCACCAGCAGGATCTGGATTACAAATTGTTGGAGCTAAAGGATTAAATTCATGACAATCATCATCTGTTATACATATCTCGTTTGATAAATCAAGCGGAACACAGTAACTATTTAAACATTGTAATCCATCTGGGCACTGAGAAACAACCTCTAATACACAACTATCATTCTCTAAAATATATCCACTATTACAATCACAACGATATTCATTTTCCAGTGGAATACAGAGATTTCTATGAAATCCAGTACATGGATTTGGTTCGCAAGGATTACTCATTGTTGGAACACATTCACCATTTGATAATCTATATCCAGTGTCACAAACACACTCACCATTAACTTCGGAGGCATTTTCAACACAACAAAGAGCATTACTCATATGATATCCAGTGTCACAGTAGCATGTTGCTAAACCATTTTGAACAGCACACTCTGAATTTTCTGGACAACTGATATTGGAGCATAAATTATCAACACACTCCCCTTGAACACAAATAAAACCATCGCTACAATATCCATTAAAGCCCTCAAATGTTTGGTCTGTGCATTCAGGAATACAAACTCCATCAACTAAAACATAGAAATCAACACATTTGCAAACTCCATTTATGTTTGTGGAGTATGTTTGGCAACATAAACCATTAGAATCATGAAAATCTATATCACAATAGCATTTAAATCCACTCTCTTCATCTAAAAGACATCTTGTTCTATTTATTTCAGTGCATGGATTTGGATGACAAGCATCTTCAACATCTAAAACACAACTATCATTTTCTAAGTGATAGCCAGAATCACAACTACATATATAGCTATCATTATTTGTAACACAAATACTTCTATTTGTTTCATTACATGGATTTGGATGACAAGCATCTTCAACATCTAAAACACAACTATCATTTTCTAAGTGGTAGCCAGAATCACAACTACATATATAGCTATCATTATTTGTAACACAAATACTTCTATTTGTTTCATTACATGGATTTGGATTACAAACATCTTCAACATCTAAAACACAACTATCATTTTCTAAGTGGTAGCCAGAGTTACAACTACAGATTATTTTATCATCTACAATAGAACAAACAGATCTGTTTGCCTCTTTACAAGAGTCATTACTGCATTTTAAAGAGTTTTTAGACTCATCACTACACCCAAAAATAAAAGATGATAAAAGTAAAAACAGTAAGATAAACCTTTTAGCTAAATATCTCTTCATCAATCCTCCAATAATCTGTTAAAAACATAGAGATTAAATCTGTTTTTAACAAAATATCTTATAATTGACAAGATAAAAATTAAAAATACTCTTAATTTGTATGATTTTTTATTGATTAAAAATAGTCTCTATTAAGGAACTGGTATTGTATCAAAAATTCGTGTTATAATCTCCTCTGTTGTAACATTATCAGCCTCTGCTTCATAGGATAGAATAATTCTATGTCTTAAAATATCTGGAGCAATTGCTTTAATATCCTCTGGCATAACATGTCCTCTTCTTTTTATAAAGGCATGAAGTCTTGATGCCAAATGAAGATTTATTGTTGCACGAGGTGATGCTCCAAAATCTATATAGTCTTTAATCTCAGATAAACCATATTTTTGAGGCTCTCTTGTTACAAAAATAAGATCTACAATATAGTTTGCTAAACGCTCTTCAAGATTTATCTCCTCAACAACATTTCTTGCTTTTATAAGCTGTTCTGGGGTTATAATAGAGGATATTTCAGGCGTTTTTTTATAAGCAAAACGTTTCATAATCTCTTTTTCTTCCTCTTTTTTTGGATATCCAACCTTTATTTTAAACATAAAACGATCTAATTGAGCCTCTGGAAGAGGATAGGTTCCCTCCTGTTCAACAGGGTTTTGTGTTGCCATAACAACAAATGGTTGCTCAAGTTTATATGTGTTTTCACCTATTGTAACCTGTTTCTCTTGCATTGCCTCAAGAAGTGCAGATTGAACTTTTGCAGGAGCACGATTTATCTCATCAGCAAGAATAAGATTAGCAAAAATAGGCCCTTTTTTAACCTGAAACTCTCCCTGATGTTGATTATATATCAGTGTTCCAATTAAGTCAGCAGGTAGAAGATCTGGAGTAAACTGAATTCTTTGAAATTTTAATTCAGCTAATTGTGAAAGTGTACTAACTGTTAAAGTTTTTGCAAGTCCAGGTACCCCTTCTAATAGAATATGACCACCACCAATAAGAGCCATTAATATTCTCTCTAACATATATCTCTGCCCAACAATAACATCAGAAGCAGAGTTTAAAACTTGGTCAATAAAAGCAGACTCCTCTTTTACATAATTATTAAATGCTCTTACATCTTCAAGCATAAACACCTCACTCAAATTCATTTTATAAACAAAAATCTATATTTTTTATTTCAAATATATCATTGCAAATATAAAAAAATCTAAAATAAAAAATTATAAAAGAGAAAAACAGGAAAATTATGAAAATTATTGATTAACTTTACTTGAAATTGAGTTTTTTATGTAATATAATGTCTTGGGTTTAGGGAGGTATTATGAGTATTAAAATCCTTTTATTGGATGATGATGATGAGTTTCGTGAAACACTCTCAATGTTTTTAACCTCTGAAGGGTTTTCTGTTGTTGAAGCCAAAACAGGGGATGAGGCTTTAGATATTCTTCAAAAAGGTGGAATAGAGTGTTCAATTATTGATGTTCTTCTTCCAAGAAAAAATGGATTTAAAGTTTTTGAAGAGATGAAAGCATTGCCAAATGTTGGAAACTCACCAGTTATAATGATTAGTGGATTTTACAAAGGTTATAAACATCGTCAGGATGCTGTTTTCTCAATGGGAGCAATGGAGTATCTTGAGAAGCCTTTTGATTTTTTAAAAGATTTAAAACCACATCTTATAAAGCTATTTCAAAAAAGATATCCATCTGGTGTTCTAGGTACTACTTCATCTGTATCAAATTCAGACCCTTTTGAAGATCCAATTGTTGATAACACAATTGATAAAAAGGGTTTTTTCTCCCAAGAACCAACCCAAACAATGAATATATTACTCGAGGATCTTGATGATGATTTGATTCTAGATAAATTTCCTACATCTGGTATTTTAGATATTACATCTGGAGAGGTTGATTTATCTTTTCCTAAACTTTTAATAGAGTTATATAATTTTAAATTTACAGGGGAGCTTTTTGTTGAAAATTTAAATGGAGAGATTAAAAAATTGATTTATTTAAGTAAGGGACTTCCTGTTTTTGTAAAATCAACTCTTGTTTCTGAATGTTTGGGTCATGTTCTTGTTTCTGAAAAAATTATAACATCTAAAGATCTAGATAAATCTCTTGATTTAATGAAACAAACAAGAAAGCCTCAGGGAAAAATTTTGAGAGAGATGAATTGTATCTCTCTTGAGAACTTAAAATATGGTCTTTTAAGGCAATTAGAGATTAAACTACATGATATTTTTTCGTGGAATAAAATAAAATATAGATACAAAGAGATTAAAGGTGAACTACCTATTCCTCCAACAATTCATGAATTTGAGTACTCTTTTGCTTATCTCATATATCAAGGAGTTATGAAAGGGTATGATATAGAGATGCTAAAACCAATGTTTAAAAAACATGCAACAAAAAAAATATATCATACTCATACAGAGAAACTATCATTTAAAGAGGGTGAACTATTTGATGATGAGCTTGAGTTTTTTGGTAATCTTCAACATGGTACATCTCTGTTTGAAACAATAAAAGAGCATGCTGATGAGAAAGAGTATGTATTAAAACAGATGTTAGTTTACTATTTTCTTGGAATGATTGAGTTTCGCTAATTCTTATAATCAATTAGTTTAATTATAAATAATTTTAATAGAAATTATATCAATTGTTAAATAATTGAAAACTATTTTAACAAAGTAATAAAAATCTTGACGAATCTATATAAAATAGTAAAAACTATAACTAGGAGCATATTTTAATAGGAGATTTTATGAAACCATGGGTACAATATTTAGATGAGTTTAAATCACTTTCTGAGAGAGTTTTATCACTTGAGTATGCACAAGCATTAATCCATTGGGATATGAATACTGGTGCACCTAAAAAAGGGATGGGAGATAAGGCAAAAATGTTAGGCACATTGGGTGGTGAATCGGTTAAACTGTTAACCTCTCCAAAAATGAATGAACTACTAGAGATTTTAGAGGCTCATAAAGAGTCTTTAGAGCCAAATGATTATCAGCATGTAAAACATACAAGAAAAAGATATGATCAGATGATGAAAATTCCTCCAAAAGAGTATGAAGAATATTTAGCTCTTTGTGCAGAGGCAAATCAGGTATGGGAAGAGGCAAAAACAGAATCAAACTTTAATCTATTTGCCCCTTATCTTAAAAAAATTGTTGAAGCATTAAGAAATTTTATTGTTTATCGAGGTTCTCAAGAAGATCATCCTTATAATACTCTTCTTGATGATTATGAAGAGGGAATGACAGTTGAAAAACTGGATATATTTTTTAATACATTAAGAGAAAGAATAGTTCCTCTTGTTCATAAAATTCGTGAGAAATCTCAACCAGAATGCTCTTTTCTAGCAGAAAAATATCCTATTTTAAAACAGAAAGAGTTTAGTGATTTTATTGCAAAATATATTGGATATGATTTTGATGCAGGAATGATTAAAGAGAGCATGCACCCTTTTACTCTTGGTTTTGGTCCAAATGATGTGAGAATAACTACCCATTATCATGAAAATAATCTTATGTCTGCAATATTTAGTACTATTCATGAAGGAGGACATGCAATTTATGAGCAACAGGTTTCTCAAAATTTAGCAGGAACTCTTCTTGCAGAGGGAACCTCAATGGGAATTCATGAATCTCAATCAAGAATGTTTGAGAATCTGTTTGGAAGATCTTTAGCTTTTTGGAAACCAATTTATGCTAAAACTCAAGAGTATTTTCCTACTCTTTCAAATTTTACACTTGAACAGTTTTATAAAGGAATAAATATAACAAAACCATCATTAATTAGAATAGAGGCTGATGAGTTAACATACTCTCTTCATGTTATGGTAAGATATGATTTAGAAAAAGCTCTATTTTCTGGTGCTTGTGAAGTTGAGGATTTACCTGAACTTTGGAATAAAAAAATGGAGGAGTATTTAGGAGTTACACCTGAAAATGATTCTGTTGGTGTTTTACAAGATGTTCATTGGGGTTCTGGTTTGTTTGGATATTTTCCATCATATGCACTTGGAAATGCCTATGCTTCTCAATTTTTTAACACAATGAATAAAGAGTTTTCTGTTTTTGATGAGCTTGAAAAGGGTGATTTTACTAAAATAAAAGAGTGGCTTAAAAAACATATTCATCAATTTGGAAAAACAAAAAAACCTGAAGAGATTCTTATTGAAGCAACTGGAGAGGGTTTAAATCCAAATCATTTTGCTGAATATCTTGAGAAAAAATTCACATCATTATATAATCTATAGTAGTTTTTATTTGTCATATCTCTTGATTTTAACAAAAAAATATTAAATAGTTGCAAATAATATATTTAAATCTCTTTTTTAGATAAAAATAGTTATACTATCATAATATTTTAGTAATCATATTTTTAATTTATTATAAGATTTCCGAATAGCTTATATTAGGATTGATTTTCTTTGTGTTTTTATCTTTTTTGTTATATAATCCTAATTCAGAGAGTTATATAAATTTTTATTAAGAGGAGTGATGGATAAACATAAAATACTGATAGTTGATGATGATACAAGGGTATTGGCTGGTTATAAAAGAACATTATCAAATGATTATGATATTCTATTAGCAGATAATCCAATTGATGCACTAAATATCATAAAATTAAATAAAGATATTGCTGTAGTTATCTCCGATTTTATGATGCCTAAAATGGATGGAAATATGTTTTTTGATATTACAAAAGAGATAATACCTGATACTATTAGAATTCTATTAACAGGAAATGGAGATTTTAGTGTTGCAATAGATGCTATAAACAAATCACATATTGATAAATTTTTGGTAAAACCATGTTTACCATCCCAAATGAAGGAGATTCTATCAGAGGCAGTAAAACAGTTTGAAAAAAAGTTTGATGAGAAAGAGAAGCTTAGAAAAACTTTTGAGGGTGGAATAAAAATGGTTATGCAGATGATAGAGTTAACCAATCCAACTCTTTATATTATTGCAAAAAGAGCTTCAAATATGGCAAAAACACTACTACCATATCTAAAATTTAGAGATGGGAATGAGGAGGATGCTGTCTTCCTCTCTTTTATTGGTGCAGTAACTCTTCCAGAGAAAATTTTTGGTAAAATATATGCAGGAGTTGATTTATCAGATGAGGATATGGAGTTATTTAAAACATATCCATCAATATCATCAAAACTATTATCCTCTGTTCCTGAATTTACTAAAATAGGAGAGGCTGTATCATATATTCATTTAACATACCTAGAGTCTACTGCAATAAGAAATAAAGGGATGATTTTTCTTTCAAGAGTTATAAAAATATGTACAGACTATGCAACCCTTGAGAGGAGATATCTATCACCCAAAAAAGTGATTGATATAATGAAAAAAAATATAATGATATATGATCCAGATCTTTTTAGAGTTCTTGAGCAACATATAAAAAGTGATGAGGAGGAGTATAAAGTTAAAGAGATAACCCTTCCAAATGTAAAAGAGGGAATGAGTATTGCAAAAGATATTTTTGATGATAAAGGAGTGTTGATTCTCGCAAAAAACAGTTTTGTAAATGATATTATCTATTTAAAAATACTAAATTTTGTAAAATACAATTCTCAACAGGCAAAATATATGAAAGTTTTGATAAAAATTTAATAGTTTGGAGATAAAGTGAATCGATTAGTAGTAACAACGCTCATTGATAATAATATTTATGACAAAAGAGCTGTGAGTGAGTTTGGATTCTCAATGATTATTGAGTATAAAAACAGACATAAAATCATGTTTGATGTTGGATATTCAAATCTTTTTCTAACAAATGCAAAAAGATTAGGAATAGATTTAAATAGTGTAACAGAGTTTGTCTTAACACATCGTCATAAAAGTCATACTGGTGGAGTTCCACATCTTCTAAGACTTTTGAAAGCAGAGAATCCATTTATTATTGAGAAAAACTATTTTGAACCATTTTTAAGAAACTCTGGTGGTTCATTAGTAAAATCTCAAATAGATTATGTTGACACAATCAAACAACATCTTAAAAGGTATCCAACATACTATATTGATGGAGAGTATAGATATGCTAATAATATTCTCTTTTTAAAATTAAAAGATCAATTGGAGCAGACAAAATCTCTTAATAAGCAGAATGTAAGAGAGGCTGTAGTGATGATTATTGAGTCGGTAAAGGGGATATTTGTATTTTTTGGTGCATCATATAGAAAATTTCCTGAGCTTCTTGATTATCTTTATGAAAAATATAGTAATAGGGCAAAATGGATATTTGGAGGGGTTGTTTTATCAGAAAATGAGAGTGAATGGAGTAGTTTAAAAGAGGGATTAGATAAAAACAATATTCAATCAATTGAGTTATCTCATTGCACAGATAGTAGTGTATTCAAAAAAATAAAAGAGATTTCTCCAAACACATATTTTAGTGGTTCTGGAAAGATATTAGAGTTTAAAGATTTAGACTAAAAGAGAAATCACTAATTTATAATACAATAAAAAAGAGTATATTTTTTACACCACAAATAGGCTTATAGCAAATCTCTAAATAAAAGAATATTAATTTTTATATCTTGCAGTGTATTAAAATAAATAAATGAACAGCATGGTTTTAACCCGCTGAAATTGATATATATTTTGTTCATTTAAAAAGATAATTGCTATATATAAGAGGTTTATTTAATATAAATATAAGAAATATCTATTTTTTAGTTTTTT
>JAFGXH010000090.1 GCA_016936735.1 bacterium | reverse complement strand
TTAGGAAGTAGTTAAATCTTTTTAGGAAGTAGCTAAATCTTTTTAGGAAGTAGCTAAATCTTTTTAGGAAGTAGTTAAATCTTTTTAAAAATTATAAAAATAGACATGATGTTTACTAGAATTAATTTGTGATTTAACAAAAATAGATATTTTTCTAATATCTATTTTAAATTTATTTTTCTATAGTTAAAAAAGGTAGACTCTTTTTACTCTTGATATTAGATTTAAATTTCTATATATAACTAAATAAACTTTTATTTCGAGGCTAAATGTCTGAAAATAGATTTTATACCATTGTAGACCTATCTCATGATGGAAAAGGGGTAATAAAAGATGGTGATGAGGTTGGTTTTGTATCTAATACAATTCCAGATGAGACTGTTTTAGTCTCTTGGTATAAAAAAAATAAAAAAATAAAATTTGGTAAACTGATAAATATAGAAAAAAACTCTGAAAAAAGAGTTGAACCTATATGTCAACACTTTTTTAGTTGTGGAGGTTGTCAACTTCAACATCTAAAATATAGTGAACAGCTGAAATTTAAACAAAAAAAGGTTTTCGAAGTTTTTAAAAGAGTTGGAAAAATAGATTTAATTCAATATCCAGAGATAGTTGGTTTTGATGATTTAAACTATAGAAATAAATCAACTTTTTTTGCTCAAAATGGGATTGCAGGATTTTATAAAGAGGAGTCACATAGTATTATAGATTTAAAAAGTTGTCCTATTCAACCAGAGATAAATATTGAGATATCTAATTTTATAAAAAAATATAGATATAGTGGCTCTTTTGTTATTCGAAATCATAATAATAAAATAATGGTTATTTTTGAAAATAGTTTTAAAAATATTGATGACCTAATTAAAAAATTTAGTAATATTATATCAATTTATCAAAAAAATAGATTGATTTATGGAGAGAGGTATATCTCTGAAAAAATAAAAAATTTTAATTTTTTAATATCTCCAACCTCTTTTTTTCAAATTAATACAAAGCAAACTGAAAACCTTTATCAGATTGCTAAAGATTTTTTAAACCCACTCAAAAATGAGACTATTGTAGATTGTTACTGTGGAACAGGCTCTATTGGAATCACAATCTCCCCTTTTGTAAAAAAAATTATTGGAATAGAGTTAAATAAAGATAGTATTTTAGATGCAATTGAAAACTCAAAAATAAATAGTATTGATAATACAGAGTGGATTGTTGGTGATGCAACAGATATTATTCAAAAAGAGATAACTATTGAAAAAAAAACTTTTGATGCAATTATTCTTGACCCACCAAGAGCAGGAACAACAAAAGAGTTTATTAATATAATTTCTAATTCAAAAATAAAAAAAGTTCTATATATCTCCTGTGATCCTGCAACACTTGCAAGAGATTGTGCTTTATTTATTGAAAATGGATATATTTTAAAAAATATAAAACTAGTTGATATGTTTCCACACACTTATCATATTGAGTCTGTTGTTTTATTAGAATTAGGATAAATATCTATTTTTTTCAAAATAAAAAAATCTCACATAACTATTATTAAAATAACATATTATCATTATATTTAATTTATAAAAATTAGGCTGAAAAATCCTAAAGATTGACTTATTAATTAAAATAGTATATTATCAATGGGAATATTTAGGGAAGCTAGCATGAAAACTATCCTTATCTCTATTATAATGATTTTGGCTCTAAGCCTCCAAGCAAAAACATATAGGGACGCAGAGGAGATCTCAAGAACAATTCCAATTGTTTCTATACCAAAAATAGAACAAAAATCATCAATGTTTTTAAAATCTGGTCAAAGTATGAATAGTATGTTTGTTACTTCATATCCAATAACACTATCATACAACAACTACTTTCATAAGAATTTTGCATGGGTATTTGAGGCATCATATAGTTTTGCATCAGATACAGATTTAAAACAGAGTATTGAAAATATGATAAAAAATAGTCAACAAAAAGCCTCTATTCCAGAGCATCACTATAGTATGGCTCATGTTATGACTGGAGTTATATTTAAACCAATTTATGGAAAAATAACATTTTTCTCTGAAAAAATTATCCATTTTGATACATATATAACTATGGGTGTTGGAACATCCATAAATAAAATATATAAAACAGAGACAACTGATGAAACAACATCAAAAGTGGAGGAGAGTACAAGTATAACTGGAGCTCTATTTTTTGCATTAGGACAAAACTACTTTCTAACGAACTCTTTTGCACTAAATTTTGAGATATTTAATAATATTACATTAGGAGATATAAAAGGGGAGTTTATAAATCAACACTATAGCATACGTTTTGGTATGCAATATCTCTTCTAATATTTAATTTATTGTCTGGAGGATAATATGAATAAAAAATTTGTAGTTGTACTATTGGCAACACTCTTTCTATTCTCTTGTGGAAAGAAAAAAGAGTCTATTGAATCAATTAGAGCAGATTTTGAAAAAAATCCAACTGTAAAATCACTATCAATCCTCCAAAAACATTATGGAGAGAAAAACGATATTGATAATAAAATTAAAATTTTAGAGATCTATTTAGCTAAAAATCCAAAAGATAAATATGCAAAAGAGGATATTGGAAAATCCTATGCAAAAAAGGCTGAAAAACTTCAAGGTGAAGAGAAAATGGATATGCTTATCAAAGCAACCTCTTATGGATATACAAATGATCTTCTTTCTAAAGAGTTAACATCTCTCATTTCACAAAAAATTGTTGCTTTAGAAAAAGAGAATGATTCAGAAAAAATTATGGACTTTTTTAAAAAAGTTGAAAAACTTCCAATATCAAAAGAGCTTCGTCGCTCAATTGTTGCAAAAACAGATATTATAAAAAATCAAAAAGAGTTTGATGCTTTTTATAAACCATTCAAAGAGAATTTTGACAAAACATCTGAAGATTTTATTAAAAATATTTTTAATAATCAGGGTGTAACTTATGATATTAAATCTGGTCTTTTCACACTTCAAGGGGGTGCAAAAGTGACAAAAAATATAGAGGATGCAAAAGTTGATGCAATCTCTGTATCTATTGATCTTCTTACTATTCTGAAATATGCAATTGAAAACAATAAAAGACCTCCTCAAGGTGAAGATATTGAGGTTATCCCTCTTGATGCAGAGGCACTTGCTTGTAATGAGGGTGTTCTTTCTGAAGATAAAAAAACAGTAACAATTATCTGTAATCTTAATATTCTTGATTTAGGAAAAGCATTCTTCTCAATAAGAAAACAGGAGGCTACTAAAAAAGAGGGTGAAGAGAAAAAAGGTGAAAACAAATAGTCTTTTTAAAACTCTAAATATCCTAATTTTCATATTTATAACTCTAATATTTTCCTCTTGTGCTAAAAATAAAACAGTTAAAACAGATAATGATTTTCCTAAATCATTACTTGCTGAATGGAATCTATATCTTAACTCTTTAGAAAAAGAGATTCAATCTGATATTCCAGTTGAGACTCTTTTTGAAATAAAAAAGCGTATATCTGAACTATATATAGCTGAAAGGGATACATATGATTCATTTCCTGCAGAGTTATCACTTAGAGTTTCAAGAGTTATTATTAAAATAGATAAAATATCAAATAACTCCCTAAGAAAAAATAGTCATCAAAAAGAGCTCTATAAAAAAGACTCTATAGATATTATTCCTAATAAAATGAAACAAAACTATTTTATTGGTACAATAGATGATGGAGATGTTAAAAGTTTTACTCAAAAAGATTTGAAAGGGAGATTTATATGGCCAATAGAGAGTTTTGAAATAACATCAAATTTTGGTTATAGAAAAGATCCATTCTTAAAATCAGAGATAAGATTTCACTCTGGAATAGATTTAGGAGCTTTAAAAAATACACCTGTAAAAGCAGCAGAATCAGGAAAAGTTATCTTCTCTGGAGAGAATGGTAATTATGGAATAACAGTTATTATCCAACATAATAAAGATATGATATCACTATATGCTCATCTTGATAATACATCTGTTTCAGAGGGGGAGTTTGTAAAAAAAGGAAAGAAAATTGGAGAGGTTGGAGAGACAGGAAGAGCAACAGGACCTCATTTACATTTTGAAATTAGAGTAAAAAACTCACCAATAGACCCATTCTTTCTTGTTGAGATGAGTAGTGAAGGATAGTTATATAGATCTTTTACTTAAATAAGATAGTCTTTTTCTCTCTTTGTTTATAAAAAAATATGTTATCAAGAATGCCCCAAAATCTGAAGCAGAACCAGCAATCCAAACACCTTTTAACCCCATAAAAATTGGAAATATAATCATAAAAGGGATAAATAGAATAACCTGTCTTAATAAATTTAATAGTGTTGATATTTTTGCATTTCCAATTGCTAAAAAATAGATTGCCCCAATATTCTGAAAACCAATTAAAAAAATAAATAGAAAAAAAAGTCTCATACCCTCTGTTCCAATTGAGATAAGCTCTTTATCTCCTTTACTAAAAAGAGATATCATAAAGTTTGGAAATCCCATAATTAAAATAAATCCCAAAACAGCTATACCTGTTGCAATAATGATTGTTAATTTTAATGTCTCTTGAACTCTTGAGTAGTTTTTTGCACCATAATTATAACCAATAATTGGCCTACAACCCTGATTTACTCCCAAAATTGGAAGAAATATAATAGATGCAACAGAATGAATTACACCCATTGCAGCAATTGCAACCTCTCCACCATACTCTAATAGAGTTCTATTAGAGACAACTCCTACTAAACTTGCTGCAATCTGCATTAAAAATGGAGAGACCCCTATTGCCAGAATTTTTAAAACAACATCCATTTTCAGTCTCATTTTTTTAACAGATAGTGTTAAAACCCTTTTAGGGCTTTTTGTAAAATGATAAATAACCCAAGAGGCCGATATAATATTTGAAATAACTGTTGCAAGAGCAGCTCCTTTAACTCCCATATCAAAATATAAAATAAATATTGGGTCTAAAATAAGATTTAAGACTCCACCAATTAAAGAGGTTTTCATTGCTATTTTAGGATTTCCCTCAGACCTTATTATATTATTCATCCCAAAAGAGATAAAGTTTATTGCAAAAAATGGAAAAATAATAATTGCATAACTGTGAGCATAATCAATTGTTTTATCTGTTGCACCAAAAAGATAAAGAAGTTGATCAATAAATATAAAACTTAAAATACTCATTATTATTGCAATAACAATAAAAAGTGTTACAGCATTTGATAGTATATTTTCAGCCTGCTCTTTATCTTTTTTTCCTAACTGGATTGATATAAGAGAGCTTGCTCCCATACCAATAAGCATTCCAAAAGCAACAATGATTGTAAAAACAGGAAATGTTACACTTACACCAGAGAGGGCAAGTGTTCCAACATATCTACCAATAAAAATCCTATCAACAATATTATATGCTGCAAATATCATTGTTCCAATAATTGCTGGAATTGAGTAATCAATTAGCAATTTCCCAATAGATTTTTCACCTAAATTCATAATTAACCTTTAAATCCTAAATAGAGATTTTTTAGTTAGGATTT
>JAFGXH010000089.1 GCA_016936735.1 bacterium | reverse complement strand
ATATTTTATTATTATAGTATTTATATATTAGATTTAATTTTTTTATAAAAAAATTAAAAAGCTAATTAAATAAAGGATTACCATGAATAAACATTTAGAGTATGCAAAACAGTTTGCAAAAGAGGCTGGAGTTCTTATTTTAAAAAAATTTAGAAACCCTCTTGAGATAGAGAAAAAAGGGGTTGTGGATATTGTTACAGATGCAGATAAAAAGGCAGAGGCCTATATTATTGGTTCAATATACCATAGATTCCCTCAAGACTCTATTTTAGCAGAAGAGAGTGGTGAAATAGATAAAAAAAGTTCATCCTATAGATGGATTATTGATCCAATAGATGGAACAACAAATTTTGCTCAGGGATTCTCAATGTTTGCTGTATCAATTGGAATTGAATATGAAGGTGAGCTAGTTATTGGAGTTGTTTACATTCCACACTTAAACGAGCTTTTTTATGCAATAAAAGGGGGTGGAGCATATTTAAATGATAAAAAAATCTCAATATCTTCTAAAACAGATCTTATTGATTCAGTATGGGCAACAGGATTTCCGTATAATAAAAGGGAGACAAATAATAATAACCTGTTAGAACACAATAAAGCTATTCTTGCATGTAGAGATATTCGTAGAGCAGGAAGTGCTGCAATTGATATGGTTTATACAGCCTGTGGTATTTGGGATGGTTATTGGGAAAAAGGAATTAAACCTTGGGATATTGCCGCTGGTTATGTTATTGTAAAAGAGGCTGGAGGAGTTATTGAGGGAATTGATGGATCTCAATTTAATCTATTTTCAGGTGAAATTATAACAGGAAATAGAGAAATGGTTAGTAAAATGAGAGATATAATATATCCATCTATTTAAGTTCCATTTTCATGAATGACATCTCACCATCAGGCATATAACCATCATGTTTAGCATTTGCATCTTGATAGAAAAATGTATCTTTTGCTCCATTCATTGGCATATCTCTACTTTCAACAGTAGAGTCTGTTAAACCTGCCTCTGCTAAATCAATATGATCTACAATATCACTACCAGTTGGTAAAGTGATCTCAGATAAAGTTGGAGAGTATACTGTTAATAAATCATTAAAACCATTATACCAATATCCATCATAGCGATAGCCATTTAAAGTTCCTGTATAAATTTGGCCAACAACATAAAGTGAATTATTAACAAGACCTAATCCTTTAACACGATACTCTGCAATCTCATCTGGACCTTTTCCTGTGTAATAAAACATACTCCAATCAATTGTACCATCAAGAGATGTTCTTACAAGATAACCATCTCCCATTTGAACATCATAGGCAGAGATTCCAACTCTACCACCAACATATAATTTATCACTTAACACTCTTACTATATGAACATTATTACTATCATTTGATGATGCCTGCTCTTTTCCCCAAACAAGAGCTCCTGAAGAGCTAACTTTTATAAATGAAAAGGATGTTGCTGCTCCTCTAATATCAACAGAAGCATAAAGATCTCCATTACTATCTAAATCAAGAGAGTTAACATTTGATCCAGTTCCTGCACTTAAATCTTTACTCCATGCAACTACTGGCTCTGAATTGATACTCTCTAATTTCATTAAAAATGCTTTTCCATTTGCACTTCCACCAATGTACGCATTATTATTATCATCAACTTTAACAGCATAACCTCTATCATTATAACTACTATAAACATCAATTGCTTTATTTAAAACCAATGTTCCATCAGCTTTATTAAAAACAAGAAACATAACAGCAGCCTCTCCAAGAGTTGAACCAGTTACATAAAGATTATCCCCTTTAACATCAACACCATATGCCATAGCATTATGCCAAGCTAAAACAGATGTTGCCCATTTAGGACGCCACTGTTTTTGCCAAATAGTTGAACCTGTTGAACCATCTATTTTTAAAACAAGTGCTGCAAAGTTATTATTTGAGCTAGATGGACTTGTTGCACCAACTAAATAGAGATTTCCCTCTGAATCAACTGCTATAGAGTTTGCACTTCCACCAGTTTCTCCATTTTGACCTGGATCATTGCTAAAATCTCTATATGCTCCATTCCAAATTTTTAACCAAGATAATTCACCTGCTGCTGTGATTTTACCATAAAATAGATCAAATCCAAATCTATCTGCACCAGAAACCTGAGTTACATGACCATAAAAAAATGTATTTCCATTTGAATCTGTTGCAGAACCACTTATCATCTCATCCAAATCCATTCCACCAAGAACTTTATTTAATGAGAGTGTTGCATTCTCTGTAAAATATGCACTATCACGTCCAGCACCAGTTAAATTAAGTGTAAAAACTGATGATGTGTTATATGTAATTTTTAAAACAGCCGCTCTTGAAGAGGATTCAACAGGATAAAATCTTACATAGAAATCTAATCTTCCACCTTGAGCAATTTCATAATTAGATATTTCAAGAGGAGTGTGAACTAAATCTGTTGTTTGAAGAGAATACTCCTCCACCATAACACCTTCACCATGAATAATCTCCATTTTATTAATAACAATAGAGCCATCACTATCATTTAATATCCCCATTGCCTCTCTCTGTTCACTAAAAAGAGCAACTGTACTACTACCATCATTCATTGGGATATAGTATGATGAGCCATTCTGAAACTCATGTGCTGTTGCAAGAATATGAAAAGGAGCATCTGATTGTTGTGCAATACAGGTTCCATTGCTACAAACAGGTTTTGAGGAATCTGTACAATCACTATTTGTTGTACATTCATTCTGTTGCTCTGCAACACAAACTCCCTCTTCACAAATAGGTTTTGATGAATCAGTACAATCTGAATTTGTTGTACATTCATCATCTGAACTACAAGAAAAAAGAAAGAATATTGATAAAATAAAAATCAAGAAACTAAAAAATCTCATGTTTCTCCTCCAAAAATAGTTAAACATTCAAACAAATAGTTATCTAAAAATATGGCCATATTTGTTAGACGAAAATTAATAAAATTTATTCTATAAAAAAATATATATATTTTAAAAAATAAGTTTTACTATTTTAATTTCTTTGTTAAATTAAAATAATTTCATAATTAATAATAGATAAAATAGTTAAGTTTTTCAATAAAAAGAGAATAAAAATCTGTTTTTTGATTTTTTTAATTGAAGAGATTTGAATTTAACAACTTATCAATCTCTTTTTGCAAAAGCTAAAATATTCCCATCTAAATCATAACCATAACAAACATAATCACCCCAATCTCTAATTTTCCCTTCTGAAAGAGCCACTCCACCAGAATTGATTAATCTTTGATAACATGAGTCTGGATCTTTTACATAAATATAGATTTCACATTTTGGTTTTCCATTAATTTCACTTGGATGAGATATTTTTCCCTCTAAAAGCCTATAAATTGCATCCTCTGGCATAATTCCTAATGAAACCTCATTATCTAATCGATACTCTGTAATTCCAACAACATCTAAAAATGGCTCTGTTTGTAATACCTCATTATAAAACTCTTTTGATTTCTCTTGGTTTTTCACATAAACTATAAATACTATCATAAAATACCTCTCAATTATTTTATATTATAATTCTATAATGTTTTTAAGTATATTTCAAGAAAAACTTATAATTACTATGTGAATTTTTTATTTATAATTAATGATTTTTTATAGATATAAAAAGAATTTTTACAAATTTTAATAAAATCTATTTACAAAATCAATAATATTTGATAAAAGAGAGACTTTCGTTTTCTCTTTTTACCCACTTTTGTTTTAGGAAAAAATGATTGAAGAGATTGTAAAAATACATGACAAACATCAAATTGAGATTAAACTCAATTATAAACTTGAAGAGAATAAAAAATTTGCAGACTATATTATTGATACATATATGTTTCTTCCAAATAGTTTAGATATTAATCGTGAAACATACTCAAAGCAAAATTTTTATAATAATATTCAGAGTTATATAAGACTTAAAACTCCAACAGTTTTAATTCAAAATCTTGTAAAAGGTGAATGTTCTCCTTTTGATAGATTGGAGAAAATTGTTGAAAGTGTTGTAAAAAACTCCACTAGATTTGAGGATAGTGATTATGAGCATCAGATTCAAATATATTGCAGTATATTTAAAAGTGCACTAAGAGATCATGTTCATTTTATTGAGGAGAAAACTGAATCAGAGGATTTAGAGTTACTTATTGATAAATATATAGAGGAGGTTCCTAAAGCTGTAATTGCATATAGAGGATTAAGAGCAAAAATAACGGTTCCAACTCTTACAGATAGTCAATTTACAATATTCACTTTTGGAGATGAATATATTAGTTTAATGACAGAGTATTTCTCTTTTCAACTTTTTGAGTTGATTCCTAAGAAAAAAATCTCAGATGAATCGAAAAAAAAATATGAAAAACAACTTATTGATATAATTAAATTTGAAACAGATTATCGAAGATTACATAAATATCCATCAATAAAAAAGGATGGTTCCGATAATGAGGAGTTTCTTTATAGAAGAAGTGTTTTAAAAAAATATATAAGTAGTATATTATTTTTAAATGTTAGAACACAAAATGATAATAAAGTTATGGAACAGCTTTTATATAGTATTGCTGCTGGAGCTGCTATGATTTTTGCAACCTCTGTTGCATTTCTTACTCAACAAACATATGGTAATTTTACATATCCATTTTTTGTTGCTCTTGTTGTTAGTTATATGTTTAAAGATAGAATAAAAGAGCTTATGAGAGGCTATTTTAACCAGAAAATTCAAAGTAAATTTTATGATCATAAAACAGATATTTTTATAAATAGTAGAGATAAGAATATTGGTTTTGCAAAAGAGAGAGTTAGTTTTGTTTCTCAAAAATATCTATCTGATTCAATAAAAAAAATTAGAAATATAGATCAAATTACATCTCTTGATAATTTAGTAACTGGTGAAAATATTCTTCTTTATAGAAAAAATATAAAAATTAACTCTCTTAAACTAAAAAAATATTATAAAAATTTTACTGTTGAGGGAATTAATGATATTATTCGACTTGGAATTGCAGATTTTTTGAAAAAAATGGATAACTCAGAGACACTTCTTCACTTTTATAAAGAGAGTCAACATAAAAAAATAAAGGGTGATAGAGTTTATCATATAAATTTGGTTATCCAGTATAAAATGGATAAAGTAATTGAGTATCGAAGATTTAGAATTGTAGCAAATAGAGAGGGAATAAAAAGAATAGAGAAGGTTGGAGACTCCTCTTTTTAGGGTTAAAAAGCTACTATCTATATAACTATTTTACAACAACCTCAACAGTACCATATCTCATTTCAAGAAATAGAGTATCACCACTTTTTACAGATTTAGATGATGTAACTACTCTATTTTCACTATTTTTTACAGCAACATAACCCTTTTCAAGCATTTTATATGGAGATAACATATCTAATTTTAGATTAATCTCTTTTAATTCTAAACTATAGTTATTTATAGTTTTTTCAAAAGCATACTCAAGAGCTTGTTTTGTATTTTGAAGGGTAAAACTCTGTTTTTCTAATTTTTTTATGGGATGGAGTTGACTTAAATCATGTTTAATCTGCTGAATATCACTATTTTTTAATCTTAAATGATTCATAAAAGAGATTAAAACTCTGTTTTTTAAAGAGTCTACTACATTTTTATATTCACTAATTTTTGGAGCTTTTGTTTTTAATATTTTCTCAAATTTTTCAAAAGCCATCTCTTTATGAAAAAGTCTATTTTGAATAGTATGAAAAAGTATTGCTTGAGATTTTAAAATCTCCTCCTCAAAAAATGATTTATCAGTAAAAACAATCTCAGCAGCCTCTGATGGTGTTGCTGCTCTTCTGTCTGCAACAAAATCGATTAATGTTGTATCTCTCTCATGCCCAACGGCAGTAACAACTGTTTTTTTTGCATTAAAAACAGCTCTTACAACAATCTCCTCATTAAAACACCACAAATCCTCAATTGAACCACCACCTCTTGTTACAACAATTAAATCAATATCACTCATACTATCAGCAAGAGCTATATTTTCAGCTATCTCTTTTGCTGCATTTTTTCCCTGAACAGATGTTGGAATAACTAAAATTGAGAGGAAAGGGGCTCTTTTTTCTGCAATTTTTAAAAAATCAGTTAATGCTGCAGCATTTGTTGCTGTAATTAAGGCAACTTTTTTAGGGATTTTAGGAAGCTCTTTTTTAGTTTTAGAGAATAGTCCCTCTTTTTCTAATCTCTCTTTTAACATCTCAAAAGCGTAGTATAACTCCCCTACCCCATCTTTTTCCATTGAGGAGATAACTATTTGATAACGTCCCATTGGTGGATAAAAAGCCAGTTTTCCTTTTACTTTTACTTTTTCACCCTCTTTTGGAATGAATGAGTTTTTATTATTTGTTCCCCAAAAAACAGCCTGAATTAATGCCTCATCATCTTTTAATGAGAAATACCAATGACCTGTTTTGTGTTGAGTAAAACCAGAAACCTCTCCAATAACTGCAATATTAGAGAAAAGTTTTTCTGCACTATTTTTTAACTGTTTTGTAAATTCGGAAACTGTTAAATAGCTACTCAAATGAACCTCAAAAATTAGTTATTATGTTTTTAACTTAATTAAAACTATTTTGCAATATAAAAACAGATATAATAAAAACTATTATTGTAATTAATAAAATATAAATAGTAATATTTTAAAGCTCTTTTAATATAAATAACACATGTATAATTGATTCTATCAAAAATATTTTTATGTTTTAAACTTGACACAATTACAAGAAAAACAGTAAAAATTGTTTTAGGATGGTGAGGTATCAAAATTGAGTTGGGATGATATCACAGAAAAAACAGAAAGGAAAAAAATAGGGAAAATTGGTAGTGGTAAAATAAAAATGCACCACAAACTAACATTTAAAGTTTTTTTTAAAGATATTATAACTCTATTTGTCATTATCTCCATTGTATATTTTGGTTATAAAGGGGTGAAAACATTTATGCTTTATAATCAGTTTGTTGACTATTTTGGATATGCCTCAACAACAGCATCAAAAACAATTAATGATGATGCAGTTAAAACACAAATACAACATCTATGTCAACTTGATGAAAAAATAGAGTGTGATATGAAAACAGTTGTTATTAAAAGGGGATTCGATAAAGCCTCTGTCTCTATAAAATTTACAATAAAAGTTGATATTTTAAATAAATGGAGAGTTCCTATAACATTCTCCCCTAACTCAGAGATGTTTTTTTGATTATTAAAAAGTAATATTTTATATAAATGGAGTTCTATAAAAACTCTTTTTGAAAATATTTAAAAAATATATTATAATATAATCTTATAGAATTGTTCTATTTTTAGTAAAGGACTTTATGAGTGCTCAACTTGGAAAATACTATCTTCTTGACCTTATTGCCACAGGTGGTATGGCAGAGATATGGCTTGCTAAACAGGTTGGAGCAAAAGGTTTTGAAAAACTTGTTGTAATAAAAAAAATTCTTCCAAGTCTTGTAAAAGATAAGGAGTTTATTCAAATGTTTTTTGATGAGGCAAATATTGCTTCACAACTAAACCACCCAAATGTTGTACAGATATATGATCTTGAAGCAACTGATAATAACTACTATATTGCAATGGAGTATATTTTTGGAGAGGATTTAAGAAATATTGTTATTGAATCAACAGAAAGAAAAAATCCACTTCCACTATTCTATGCTTTTCATATAATATCACAAGCAGCATTAGGTTTACATCATGCTCATACCCATACAGATGTTTATGGAAACTCTCTAAATATTGTTCATAGAGATATATCTCCTCAAAATATTCTTGTTTCATATAATGGAAATGTTAAAGTTGTTGATTTTGGTGTTGCAAAAGCTGCTACCCGTTCTCAAAAAACAGAGGCTGGAATTCTTAAAGGAAAAGTTGGTTATATGTCTCCTGAACAGGCTATGGGTTATCAAATAGATGGTCGTTCAGATATTTTTGCATTAGGAATTGTTCTTTATGAGATAACATTAGGAAAACGACTGTTTATGTCTGATTCTGCTCTTCGAGTATTAAAAATGATAACAGAGGATAATATAACCCCTCCACATCTTGTTCATCCTGCATATCCCAAAGAGTTATCATCAATTATTATGGGATGTTTAGAAAGAGATGTTAATAAAAGATTTCAGAGTGGTTTAGAGTTACACCTAAAAATAGAGGAGACTTTAAAAAAATACTCACCATCACTTGGAGTTGAGTTAACACAATGGATGCAAAAGGTTTTTGCAGATAAAATACAAAGTATAAAAGACAGAAATAGAAAAATACTTGAGGCTCATGCAGAGATTATGGAGTTAACATTTGATGATGATTCAAAAAATAAAGAGATTACAGATGATTTTGATTTTGATGATGAAACCAAAAACAGAAATAAAACAACTCAAAAAATTTCAAAATCAATTCAGAGTAGTTTAAATATTGATGAGTTTGATGAGAGTCCAAAAAGTAATCAAAATTATAAAAAATCAAATACACAACAAAAAGGAAAAAGAGTTGATTTTGATGAGGATTCTGGTCTTATTTTTGCAGCAGTTGAAAAAGATATGTATGATATTGCAGATGAAACAATAAAAGTTGCAGATTTTATTCCAACAAAAAATCGAAATATATCTCCTGAAGAGGAGATTAAAAAGGGTTCAAAAAGCGATCCAGAGGGGGTTTCTAAAGGAAATAGAGTTAAAAATAATCCTCAAAAAAATATGAATAAAATAGATGAAAACCTCTATGACTCTATTGAGAATACAAAATCCTACTCTCAAAAAAAAGAGTGGTCTTTTTTTGGGTTCTTATTTAAATTTATTATAATCTCAGTAATTCTATATTTTGTTTATATTGGCTCTACAATTGGATACATCTATTTTTCAGCAAATTTTAAATTTGCAAAAATAGCAGAGACAGTCCCAATGGTAAATGATGATGAATCAATAAAATCAAAAGTTGTTGAACTTTGCAAACGTAATAGTGATATTCTTTGTGATAATGAGTCTATTTTAGTAGATAGAAATAAAGAGGCTTCTGGTTTTATTCTAAGCTATTCTGTTAATTTTAGAGTTTTTTTCTATCCATTAAAACTAAAATTTACACCAATAATAACCGAAAAATACCCTTTTTAGTATAAAAAGAGGGGTATCTCTATTTTTCAAATAGAGAGGGGAAAAAGAGTTAATAAGAGTTAAAAACCATCTCTCCAACAGTAAAATCAGAATCAATACTCATCTTTTAAAAGTTTTTAGATGGAGTTTACCAAATAGATATCCCCCTTTTTTCAAGCCTCTTCTATAGGGTGGTTTCCCACAAAAAAATCTAGATACCCCTACAAAGAATTTTGCCAGATCCCTAATCTAGTGCGTTTAGCCACTCCGCCAATCCTCCAAGGAGGATGAAGGATTCGAACCTTCGAAAACCAAAGTCAATTGCTCTACCTGATGAGCTAATAGTCTTTCGACTATATCGGAATCGAACCGATTACCCATTGATTAAAATTTTGGGTTGCAAAATGCCCACCAAGGGTAAAGGGAATTGAACCCACATTTTGCTACTATACTTTGATATACAAAATAGAGAGACTCTACCTGCATCCTGAACTATTAGAAATTCTGTATAGCAAGAACATGTTACTATGAACATTATATTTTGTCAAATTATTATTTCTTAACTGAGCTATTTATTACAAAAAATCTTATACTATTTTTCTAATTTATTGTAGTTTTAGTGTGTTAAAATCACACTATTCATTTATTTTTTATAATTTATTAACTCTTTTTCGATATTTTTATATAGATTTTCAACCCAATCTATCTTAATTAAATCAATTAAATTAGAGTTTTTCAAACTATTTTTTCTAAAATCTATTGGAGAGATTATAACTTTTATATTCTCTTTTTTTACAATTGATGCAAGAACAAAAATCTCCTCAATACCACTATCCCCAATAGCAATACATCCAATAGATACATCACTACCATGAATCATAATATCACCCCCAAGAGATTTTCTATTATCATTTTTTGCCATATCTAAATCAAACCGATTTGGATATCCAACTTTTAATGATAGATGATATCTACTATTGGGATTAAGAAACTCAATAGTATAAATTCCCTCTGGAATCTGTCTATCTCCAGATTTTAATTTTGGTCCTAATTCTCCACTTTTAGCAAGAATTGGATATAGTTTTATTAATTTTGGAGAACTATTTTTATTATTTACCCAAAGCTCTAAAATCGACTCATCTTTTATTGCAATAAGGGTTATTTTTTGAGGTGGATACTGTAATCCAACAGATTTAAATATATCTAATAGATTTTTTTTAACTTTATCAGAATAGAGATTTACAATCTCTAATTCTGTTTTTTTAGATACT
>JAFGXH010000088.1 GCA_016936735.1 bacterium | reverse complement strand
GGTAATTTTTATGAAAAAATTAAAAGGTTTTATGATATATTTAGTTATTTTTATAGTTGCAACTATTTTATTGCTATTTTCAGCAATCTATTTTGACTTTTTTAATACTCAATTTAAAAATATTGAGGATGCTATTTTTTATCAATCAAAAGAGATAAAAAAAGTCAATTTTCCATTAGAATCAAAAAAAACGTTTAAAATTTTAACTTGGAATATTAAGTTTGGTGGTGGGAGAGTTGATTTCTTTTTTGAATGCTATGGAAAAAGAGCCATAATGGAGTTAGATGAAGTTACAACTCATATAAAAAATATCTCAACAAAAATAAAAGAGATTGATCCAGATATTGTTTTTTTGCAAGAGGTTGATCGATTCTCTAAACGCTCCGCTTTTGTGGATCAAATTCAGGAGATTTTAAACCAAACAGATTTGAATTATGGATATTATGCCTCTCAATGGAAATCAGATTTTATTCCATCTCATGGATTAGGAAAAATAGATTCAGGAAACCTTATCCTTTCAAAATATCCCATAAAAAATGGTAAAAGATACTCTTTACCATTAATAAAAAATCAGAATTTTTTAACAAAATATTTCTATCTTAAGAGAAACATATTAGATGTTGATTTAGAGATAGGAAATAAAACAATAAAATTAGTAAATACACACACATCAGCTTTTGCAACAGATGATACAAAACAGAAACAGATATTAGTATTAAAAAAACATCTTGATGAGATTAATAAAAATGGTACAATTTTTATAGCTGCAGGTGACTTAAATACAATTCCACCATATTCCAAACAGATTGATAATTTTGAGGACTCTTTTTGTATGAAACATAATAGCTACAAAAAGGATATTGATATAAAGTTAATGGACTCATTTTATAAAGATTTTAATGGTGATATTAATTTAGATATTTATAAAAATAGTGACCAAAAAAACTATTTTACCCATACTGCAAACAAAGATGGTTTTTGGAATAGGAAATTAGATTATATTTTTACAAATCAAAAAATTAAAAGCTCTCAAACAATACAGAATACAATGAGTTTATCAGACCATGCTCCTATTGTTATTGAGATTGATTTATAAATTGATAATTTATATAACTGATTGACCTAGATGTTTTCTAATTTGAATATAGTTGTCTGAAAGAACAAATTTTAACAACTCTCTTAATCTATCTTTAACACTTATATATTTAGTTCCTAACCCAAGATTCTCATAGTCTCTAAACATCTTTAAAACAGAGTTTAAATCATTTGTTGCAATTAGAGAGAATCTATCTGTTGTTATCTCTATATTTTTCATAGATTCTGTTACATCTGGCCTACTTTTACGATTATAAAGATGATCATTTATTAAAATAACAAGCTTGATTATATCATTTTTTGATAGCATTTTTCTATCAACAAAATCCTGCATTCCCTTAAAAACAAGATTACTTACTTTACTATTATGCATATTCCTTGCTGATGGAACAAGATATTTTAAAACACCATAAAACATCTCCTCAATAATAGCACCATCATATAGAAAGTTATAAACTATATCAGAAGATGTTAACATTAAAAATTTTGCTAAAACAGCATTAAAAAGTTTTATATCAAGAGATTCATATATCTGTTTTTTTAACAAAAGAATAATATCTTGATCCTCTTTATATATTTGGGAAAAAAGAGACTCTTGACCACCAATATCACTTATTGCTAAACGTACTTTTACATTACGCAAATCTGCAATTTTCATTAATGCAAGAATAGAGCGTCCCTTATCTGTACTCCAGTCTAGCTCTTCAGATAGTGCAGCTTGTAATGAAATTGGTGGTATTGTGGATTTACTTAACTCTAAAAACTGTTTTAAATGAAGCATCATTCCAGATGTATTAAAATATAGATTTTTAGGATTTATTTTAAACCATACATCATCAGAAAAAAGGGATGGATTTGGGATCCATTCAAGATTTTTATAGTGATTAAATATTAATTGACTCTCAGCAGAATCATTTAAAAAATGTAAAATTGTTGAAACAATATATGCCTCATCTAATTGCTCTTTTGAAACATAGTACTGAAAAACACCCTTTAATAGAGCTCTGTTTAAAGGATCTTTTGATAATGCTAATTTTGCTTTTTTAAAATCATCATCATTCATAAGTGATAACTTAATTTCAGGAGGTGCAACTATTATTGTTGGTGGAGTAAGCATATCCTCCTCCAAAACAAGATCATCATCAGATAGATGCTCAATCTCTGCAATATCCTCTGGCTCTAACTCCTCCTCAACAACAATCTCTAATGGTTGAGAATACTCTAACATCCTATATATTGAGTTTTTTAATTCATCAACAGATGTCTCTCTTTTTTCAGGCTCTCTCTCAATTAATTGGTTGATAAATTTTTTGAGCTCACTCTCTATATTACCCCATTTTGGTATTTCTGTTTGAATAAACCCATCATGTTTTACTAATCTTTCAATAATTTTACCAATTGAATATAGATCTGCTCTACCATCAATAACATTATCTGATAGTGTTAATTCTGGTGCTAAATATGGTAACACCTCTTTTTTAAAAAGAGATGATGCCTGTATTGTTGGTGCAAAAAATTTACTAATCATATAGTTTAATATTTTAAACTTATTATTTCCTAAATGTATAATATTTTGTGGGTATAAGAAGAGGTGTGCACCATTTTTTTTAGCTTCACTAAAAAAATCGATTAAAAATAGTGTCAATTGTGCAAGATAATCAAAAGAGATCTCTGGAACACTTTTTATAACCTGTTCAAGTGTATTATATGGTAAATACTCAAATATATAATATATGTAATCTCCATCAATACCATACAAATAAAGCTGTAAAAAAATCTCAGATCTACTTGGATATTTTTTAAAAAATATCTCAAACTCATTAAGAACATAGGATGTAAAACGATGATCCATTAATGCAACTTGAAGAAAATAGTAGTTATCTCCCTTTTTTACTCGATAAAAAGAGAAATATCCCTGCTGAATTATAAATTCCTCAATTTGATAATCATTTAAAAAAAGAGCTCCTTTTTCAAAAGAGACTTTTTTTGAAAAATCTGCATTAAAAAATGGATTTGATTCATTAATAAAAGGGGTATTTTCCTCTATTGTTAGATTATGACCACACTCAGGACAATTTGAAACCTCAAATGGTAAATCTATTAAATGATTACAGTTAGGACAATTCATTTTACTCCAACTTTTTTAAATTAATTATTTTACATCATTCTGATTTTCTACATCTTTTTTCTCTTTTATAAAATTAGATGTATCCATAACCCCATCAAAATTTATATCTTGTTCTCTTTTATAGGGTATATTATCTTTATAGTGAACTATAATATCCATTTTATTATCTAAATTGGAATCAGTCTCTTTTTTTAGTATAGATCCATCTTTATCATAAAATGTTTTTATGTATGCTGTTTTTGATATGTGATTGATTATCTCTCTTTCTGAAATAACACCATTTTGATATATATCAATAACATCCTCATTTTTATCAAAATCTAAATCGGAATATATTTTTGAAATAGCACCATTTTGATATATTATTGCAGAATCGATAATCCCATCTCGATTAAAATCAAACTCTTCAGATAAAAGAGTTCTGCTATTATCTGCAGTTTTTATAATATATGTGTTTTTTCTTTGTGGTAAATTTTCACTCTCTGAGTTAAAGATAAGTTCAACCTCTTTAATCTCTTTTGTTTTCAATTCATCTATTTCAAGTGATTTTAAATCTTTTTCAACAGGTTTTTTCCCACAAGATGTTATAAAAATTGTTAAAAAAGCAATAAAAAGAATCCACTTCACTTTTAAACCTCCTTATGGATTGTTTTCAATTAT
>JAFGXH010000007.1 GCA_016936735.1 bacterium | reverse complement strand
TAAATAAAAAATGTTTTTAAGCGTCTAATATAAATGATTGCTATTTTTTTATATAAAGGAGTTTCTCATGAAAAAAATAATATCTATCCTGATACTAATCTCTCTTTCTTTATTTGCCAAAACATCAGTAGTTGGTGTTGCTCCAATAGAGAATAAAGGATTAAAAAATTATCACTCAATGATTGGAGATGCAACAGACTATTTTACAGCAACTCTTCTAGAAACAAATGCTGTTAAGATAGTAACCATTGATGATAAAAAAATGAAAGAGTTTACAAAACAATTTACCCTTCAAGAGATTGGTGTAATATCTAGTGAAGAGGAGGCAAAAGAGTTTGGTAAATTTCTTGGTGTTGACTATATGTTATATGGCTCTTTAGCATATCTCGGAGAGGCATTTGTGCTAACAATGAAAGCATATAATATTGAAACAAGAGAACTCGTTTTTGCAAAAACAGTTGAGTTTAGACAAGAGAAACAGTATAAAGTTGCAGTTAAAAATTTAGCAAATGGAATTGCAAATAAAATTGCTCCAAATTCAGTAAAGGAGAGTAATATTAATTTAAATACAGATTCCCGTAATTTCTATGATGCAGCTGAGTCTTTTTCTATTTTTATTCAGAATTTTAAAAAACAGCTTCCCCTAATCAAGGGAAAAATTATGAGTATGCCTAAAGCAGGAGTTTTAGAGGTTAAATTAACACATACTCCATCAAAAACACCAAATGGAATTAAACTTCAAGCAACAAGAAAGGGGATTAGTGGTGTTGAATATGGTGGTGTTTTATATCTATCAATAAATGATAAGGGTGGATATGAGGCAAAATATTTAAGAACAGAGGTAGGAAAATTTGAGATAGGCGATGATGTTTCAACAGAGTTATATTCTCCTAAATTTGCATTTGGTGATTTTGTAGATGAAGCAGAAGGAAATGATGAACTTAGTAGTAAATTTAAGAAAATAGTTGTAGAACAGCTTCAATCTTTAGCTGGGGTAAAATTAATAACAAATGATAAAATAGATTCAATAACAAAAAAAATAACATCACCACAAGAGAGAACAAAACAACTTCGTAAACTTTATGGTGATGGAATTGATTATTTTATTGATGGAAAATTTATTGGTGAACCAGGAGCAAGAAGAATTGATTTTAAAATATGGTCTACTTATGATGGAAAAGAGGTTTTTGTTATAAAATTTGAAACAAAATTATAACAATTTTTTATTTTAAAATAAAAACTATACAAATAGATTGTATATTTTTTGTTGCAATTAAATTATTGTTGGATTATAATTCACAATTATTATTGTTTATTTTAAAGGAGTTGTAATGAAAAAATTAGTCCTTTTACTAGTTTTAGTTAGTTTTCTATCAATCTCTTGTGGTTCAACAGGGAAAACCAAAAGAGTTAATAGAATTGATTCAGCAGAAGAGGTTGATTTAAGTGGAGATTGGAATGATACAGATTCTCAACTTGTATCAAAAGAGATGATAAACCAAATGATTGGTGAACCTTGGCTTGCAAAAGCAAAATCCAAAAAAGAGGGAAAAGAGCCCACTGTTATTGTTGGAAAAGTTAAAAATAAATCAAATGAACATATCTCAACAGAAACTTTTGTAAAAGATTTACAAAAAGCTTTAATTGGTTCTGGTGAAGTTGAGTTTGTATCTGATAAAAAAACACGCTCTGATTTGAGAGAAGAGGTTGAAGATCAAACAATGAACTCTTCTGATGATACAATGAAGGGACCAGGAAAAGAGGAGGGAGCTGATTATATGCTTATTGGACAAATTAATACAATTTCTGATAGAAGTGGTGGAACAAGTTTAAAATATTATCAAGTTGAACTTGAACTTCATGAATTGGGAACAAATAAAATTGTTTGGATGGGACAGAAAAAAATTAAAAAAGTTGTTAAACAGAAAAAAAGAACTTGGTAATTTTTTAAAAATTACTGATTTCAAATTTTTATGTGATACTATTACATAATTGATTTTCAGCAACTGTTTCTAAACAGAAATAATCATCTAATTTGGGGGAATTTTAAAGGAGTATTATGAATCATTTTATCAAGGGAATACTATCTTTTTTTCTACTACTATCTCTTTTGGCCTGTGGGGTGAGTCAAAAGCATTATCAAGTGGTAGAGTCTCAATTGGCTGCTAAAAAGTATGATGCAGCAGAGAAAACAATTATAAAAGCAAAAAAATCTGAATATGGAAGTAATAACAAACTACTTTATCTTTTAAATCTTGGTTGGACATTTCATTTAGCTGGAAAACATAAAGAGGCTCAAGAGGTTTTTGATGAAGCAGATAGAACTATTGGAGATCTTTTTACAAAAAAAACATCTGATGATATAGCTGCTTTTGTTGGAAATGACAATAATCTTCCTTTTGAGGGGGAGGATTTTGAGAAAATTGCACTTACAATAACTAGAACATTAGATTTTATGTTTAATGGAGAGGCTGAAAGTGCAAGAGTTGAGGTTAAAAAAGTTGAAGAGAGAATGAAATTTCTCAATAGTGAAAGAACAGAAAAAGCAACTTATGGAGAGGATGCTTTTGCTCATTATCTTTCAGGTTTAATTTATGAAATTGATGAGGAGTATAATGATGCCTATATATCATATTTTAAAGCATACCAAGCATATAAAAAATATGAATCAAAATATAAAACATCAACTCCTGCTTTTGTAAAAGAGTCTGTTATGAGATATGCAGATGAGTATGCAAATGATGCAGATTTAAAAGTTTTAAAGAAAGAGTTAGCCACTGTTAATCCTGTAAAATTAAAGGATTATCAAAAACAGGGACAATTTGTTTTTGTTCATTATAATGGTTATGCTCCAAAAAAAGTGGAGAGAACTTTTAAAATTCAAAGAGGCTCTCAAAAAGATTTAACTCAGGATATATATATGGCATATCCTGAATATGTTAAAAGAACAAAACGAATTGCATATGCACAAATATCAATAAATGGACAAACATATAAAACTGATATTGTTCAACCAATTGAAAAAATTGCATTTATTGATTTAAAAGAGAAATTAAAAAGAATTTGGACTAAAATGGTTGTTAGAAGAGTTGCAAAATTTATTGCATCAGAGCTAGCAAAAGGAAATCAAAATAAACAAACACCAGAACAAAGACAAAATAACCAATTTCTTGGAAATGTTCTTCATGCTGCATCCAATTTATCTGAACAAGCAGATTTAAGAAGTTGGAGATTTTTACCAGCTGAAATAGGTATGACTACAATATCACTTGCACCAGGAAAGTATAATGTAGATATTACATTTCATGCATCTAATGGTGCAATTATTGATAAAACAACTTTAACTGAAGTAGAGGTTAAAGCAAAAGAGAAAACATTTAAATGGTATCAAACAGTAAGATGAGGTATTAGATGAAAAAACTATTTATTACATTACTTTTAGTTTTTGCTGTAAGTGCTTGTGGAAGCACAAAAAAAACAACAAGACAGACTGTAAAAAGAAAAGATGGAAAAATTATAACAATTCAAACTGGAGTTCGTCCAGATTGGGTTGATGGTCGTGCAACACAATATCCAAATGCTCTTTATGTTACTGCAGTTGGACATGGAAGAAATCGTGATGATGCGGAAAATGATGCTCGTGGCTCTATGTCAAATATTTTTTATTCAAAAGTTGAATCTGTTTCTCAAAGTATGAAAAGTGTAAGTAGCATTAAAAAAAATGGAAAAATGTTATCCAGTGAAGTGAATTTTGATGCAGATCAATACACAAAAGTCTCAACAGAATCTGTTTTTAAAGGTATGTTTTTAAGTGAATATTGGCAAGATGAAAATGGAACAATCTATGTTCTTGCAACAATTAAGAGAAGTCAAGTTATTCCTGCATTGGAAGAGGCTATTGATGATCTTGATAAATATATTAAAAAAACTGTTGATGAAGCAAAAGCATCTGAAGATCAGATGAGTAAAACCAAAAAGCTCTATAAAGCTATAGAAAAAGCAACTTTAAGAGAATACTATAATTCTCAATTATCAATACTTGATTTTCAAGGAAAAACAATTCCAACTGAGTATAGTGTGAATACACTTGTTGATATGCTTGATAGTCAACTTGAAACATTAAATATTGCTGTTGTTATAAGTGGAGAGGGTGGATCTAACATTAAAAATATTATTCTTGAGGTTGGAACCAATATGGATCTTAAAATCTATGGTGATGAAAGTGTAGACACTTCTGCAGGTTCATTTGAGTCTTTTGATGAGGATGAAAACTCCTCTAAAAAAGATTCTTATGCTACTGATGCAGATATTCTTATAAGTGGAGATGTTTCATTCAAAGCTCTTGATAGAGGTGATCCAAAATATCAATGGGTTGAGGGTTCTGTAAATCTTCAAATAAAAAATAACAAAACAGGTAAAACATATAAAAATATCTCTATTTCTGAAAGAGAGGGAAGAAAAACATTACCTGAAGCAAAAAGAATGGCAGCTCGTTCACTCTCTAAAAAACTTAAAACAGAGCTTGGTGTTACCTTGAAAAAAGCTCTAAGTGGGTTATAATAGATCTATTTAAAATCTTTTAAACAATCCATATTCCTATTTTTCTAAAAAAATTCCAAACTATTCATTTTAAGGTGTTGATTCATTTTTTTATTTCTGTTATAATCCTACGTTAATTTTTATGGAGCATGGTGTGCCTAAAAAGTATCTACTCCCATTTTTATTACTATTTATCTCATGTGCAACAGAGAATTTTGAGGAGAGTACTCCAACAGATAAATTACTATATCCTGTTGCTCTTCAATTAGATAGTTTAGAAAAAAATCTTTTTGTTGCAAATTCAAATTTTGATTTACATTATGAGGGCTCATCTATTATTACAATTGATTTAGATCGTTTATCTATAAAAGAGGGTAAAACTATTTTTACTAACTCATTTTTAATAAACTCTGTTTATGATGAAAATGATGGATATCTTTTAAATCTTAGTAAAGCATCAAAAACTTTATATCTTATCTCAACAGATGAAAATGGTTTAAACTCTTTAGAAAAAGAGTTAACATTATCATACTCAACTCCAACTACAATGATTATTGATAAAACAAGAAAACTTGTTTATATTGGTCATAGAGATGGTGGAAAAGTCTCTATTGTCTCATACAAAGATGGTAAGTTAAATATTGTTAAATCATTTGAATTGTCAAATTTCTCAGGAGATTTATCTGATATTGTTTATGATGAAACAGATGATAAATTCTATGTTTCATCATCATATTCAAAAACATTAACTGTTTTTCGACCAATATTTGATACATTAGGAAGAGTTGTTTATATTCACTATTTTGATTCAATTTATGTTTCAAATCGCTCATTATTAACAACAGAAACACCTGATGTTGAAGATATTGAGATGTTTAATGGAAAGCTTTTTGTTGGTATTGATAATCCATCAGCAATATCAATTCTTGAAAAATTTGATGAGGGATTTAAATTTGTAAATGATATTAAAACAGACTATTTCCCTGTTAAAACACTCTGTTTATCTTCTGAATATTGTGTCTCTACAATATATGATTCAAAAAGAATAGTTCTTTTTAATCCAGAAAAAGGTGAGATAATAAAAGAGCTTGAGTTAACACAACGTGTTTATGGTTTAACATACTCTAAAATTAGAAAAGAGTTATATATTACCCTTTTTACAGATAACTCAATTGGTATTATAGATTTAGATGAATCAAGTTCATCTTTTTTTAAGTTGAAAACAGTAATTTCAAATAGAGACTAAAATGAAAAAATTAATAATTTTATTTGTTATTTTTTATACCTTTCTTGGATGTGATTCAGATACAACAGATTCCCCTCAACTATTTAAGCAATTAAGCTCATTTAAAATATTATCAATTAATAAAGGGGATGAAAGATTGAATTTCTCTTTATTATTGGATCAGGGTGGAAATCAGCTCTATTTTTATGATATTAATCAGGATTGTTATTTCGATTTTGAAGAGTTATTACCTGGTAAAAATGGACTTATTCTTCCATCTAATCCTAAAATGATTGAGCTTTCAAGTGATAATAGAAAAATTGCAATATTAACCACAGATAATACAATCTCTATAATTAATATTGATCCACTTATTGATTATTATAAGGATGGTTGTTTTCAGAAAACCTTTCCTTATATTGAATCTCAAACAAAATTAGATGTCTCTCCAGATTTTATAAAATTTTCAAAAAACATTGAATCATTATACTCTCTTGAGTTGATCTCTTTTAAAAATAAAACAATCTATCAATATATCTATTCAGAGATGGTTTTAGCTTTACTTGATAGATTAGAGTTTTCAAATGAGATAACAGCTGTTTTATCTATTGATAATAAAATATATCTAGCACAAAAAGGAGTTTCAGAGATATCAGTTATTGAAAATGGTATTTTAATGGAGGATCGAATCTCTTTTGGGGAGTTGCCAGAAACAATAAATATTTCAAAATTTTTAATAGATGAAAATCATCTTTATTTATATCAAAAAGAGAGTTCAACTCTTTATATTTGGAATATTGATAGTTCTAAATTTGAATCTATTGCTGGAAATATTGATCCACTAGATGATATTTCAGATCCATTTATGGAGAAAAAAACTGTTTTTGAATATCCTATTTATGACATGAAAATTATCAATCATACTATTGATATAAAAGATGGGGAGTATTTGAATAGCACTGGTTATTTGGATACTCATCAACTTCCAAATGGTAAATATTTGGCTATCACTGATACATCTGGCTATATAACATTTATTACAATTTCAACAGATTTTAGTAATATAACCTCATATCCAGAAGATTATGACTCAATAGATGCTTATAAAACAGCTTTAGAGGGTAGATTTAAAAAATTCAAACAACCATTACAAACTGATTATACAGTAAAAGTTACATATTTAACACAATCAACAGTTTGTACTCAATTTAATAAAAGAGAGGCAAATGGCTGTTTTTCTCCAATTCAAACAGAGGTATTATATGATGCTGAGCAGTATGTAAAATTAAATAATTCTGTTGAAGATGGTGATTATTATTTAAAAAATGAGACACTTTTTTTTAAATATCAAGGGGCTATTGAAAACTCATTATCAAATGATGGCTCTTTTTCAGACTCACAAACTATTCAATCAACAACAGTGGATTTTGATAAATTTAATATAAATCCATCAGAGACTTTACTCCAAATAATATCTCCTCTAACAGATGAGAAAATTGTTGATTCAAAATGTTCTCAATATGCAACAACAGATTTACTATTTATTCCTATCAATTCAATATCAGCTCATACATTAACTCTAAATGTGGATAATTTTGCAAATCTCTCTTACTGTTTTGATACAGCAATAACATTTCAGTTAAGAGCAAAAGATGGTTATACTCTATATGGTTCAAAAACTGGTTTTATATCTTTTGTTCCTTTTTGTACAAATGAACCTCTTGTTTATCAAAATAGAGTGAGTTGTGAATTAGATGATGCATATTATGAAAACTCTCTTTTTGGAGTTAAACTTTTTTCTGATAAAGAGGATATAGAGGTAGATTCTACAATATCATTCTATTTAGGAGTCTCTTCAGAGTCTTATAAATATAGACACTCAATGATTGCTCCAATTGAGTTAGATAGTGTTATTAGAAAAATAGATGATAAAAATGAAACAACAATATTTGTATTAGATACATCAAGAAATCGTGTTATAGAGATTAAGTTAACAGAACTTGATACAGTTGAAACGATTCTTCAATAAATAATCAAACAATAAGAGCTAATTCCTCTTCTGCAAAAGAGTCTTTTAATATTTTTAATGCAGAGATATGAAGTTGTGATATTCTTGATTCAGTCAAGCTCATCTCCTCTCCAATCTCTTTAAGACTCATCTCTTTAAAATAGTAATACTCCACAACTTTCTTCTGTTTTAAAGAGAGAAGGCTAAGTTTTTTCTCAATAATTGATCTATCAAACTCCTCCTCCAAAGTCTCATCAGGTTTTAGAAAATGTGTATCTTCTGGGTCAAAAGAGAGAGTTGAACCTGTTAAATCTTCGAATGAAAAAACCTGTATGGTACTCCATTTACAAGTGTATTGATAATACTCCTCAAGAGTTTCAAAAGACATTGCATTAGCAACCTCAATATCACTTGCCTTTCCCTGTTTTTTTGATTCAATCTCTTTTTTTGCATTAAGTTGTTGATTAATTTTTTCTCTTGCAGATCTTGGAAGAACATCCTCTTGTCTTAAATGATCTAATATAGCACCTCTGATTCGGATTTCAGCATAGCTTTTAAAATTTGATGATTTATTTAAATCAAATTTTCTAATGGCATCAATTAATCCCATATATCCATTTGATACTAATTCATCAAAATCCATTTTTACACTATACTTTTTAATCATTTTTAGTGCAATAACTTTTACTATGGGTTGCATTAAAATTACTAATTGATCTACATTATTTGTTTTTAATAAATCAAGTGTGTCTAAGTTTGAAATCCTTTTCATGACAATCTCCTGTTCTTTCTATTTTACTATTTAGCAATATATTTTCCAAACCTTAAACTCCTCTATTTATCAGAAAATTGTAAAAAATGTGAATATCTATAGTGTGTATTTTTTTACATATTATAGTGATATTTTCTATAAAATATTGAATTATTCGTGTGTGTAATATTATACATATATGTGTTTTTTTATACATATATATTGGTAAGATATAATATGTTTTTAATGATAAATATTATTATTAAAAAAAAATAACAATAATAGTGATATTTTAATAAAAATTTATAATGATTTTGGAATGTTATTAGTTTTTCATTATTTGCTTTTAATTAAAAAAGCAAGAAAATATTTTGATGTGGTTAATTAATCAAATCTAATTGTCATTTTATAAATACCTTGACTATCAGATACTTTTATAAGATAGACTCCTGCTGGTATATTTTGATATTCAACCATTTTAGGTGGATTAAAACCAATTGCCTCTTTTAATGGAAAAGTTAAATCATTTGGAGAATATAATTTTAAACTAAAATCATATTCACTACTATAATCAAGTGCAACAAATAGTGTTTTCCCAACATCAACTCCTGATACAGAAATTGAGTACCAATCCTCTGAATAGTAGCAATTAGATGATTCTGTTGAAAGATTTTCATATATTCCAGCAGTAATTTCAGCAGCTTTATCTGAACTATTATTTAATGGTGTTGAAAATTGGTCAACATCACATTGAATAATCTCAATACATTGTAGTCCCTCCTCTCTATATCCCTCATAACAGTTACATTTTGGTCTATCATTTAAAACTACACAATCTCCATTTCCAGAACAGCTAACTCCTTGACACTCAAGAAACTCTAATTGACAACTATTTAAAGATGTATTACAACGATATCCATCAGCACAATGTTCATTTGTTAAACACTCATAACATAATCCACTTGTTGTATTGCAAGCAGGTTTTCCCTCTTCAATACAATCAGAGTCAGTACTACAACCATTGTATGGAATACATACCTGATTTTCACAAATCTCACCATCCTCACAATCATCAGATGTTGTACAACCAGCACTATTTTCAACACAAACACCATTTTGTAAATCACAATGATATCCCTCTGCACAATCATTATGAGAGCTACAATCAAATCTCATTTCACATCTTCCTGTTGCCTGATTACAAACATAACCTCTCTCTTCACAACCTGTTATTGAGACTCTACAATCTAAATCACCAAGAGAAGTACAGATATTGTTTTTACAATAAAATCCACTAATACATTCTGAATCTTGTTCACAACTACGTTCAACACAGGCTCCATTTTTACAATCTTTTCCCTCTTCACAATCACTATTCGTTTCACAAGTTAATACTTGACAAATCCCATTTAAATCACATTTAAATCCATCTCCACAATCTGAATCAAGATTACAGGATTTTTTACACTCTCCATCAACATCACAAGAGTATCCAGATGGACAATCATCAGATGATTCACAGGTTGTTAAGCTATTTTTTCTACAAATATTATTGAAGCATACCATCCCATTTGGACACTCCTCAATAGATATGCAAGAGATTACTTCAGGCTCCTCTTTTTCATTTTTTTTCTCTTCACAAGAGATGATAAAAATAGAGATTAATAGAAAAAAGTAGGTTAATTTTTTCATAATAGTACCAAAACAATTCAGCTGTATTATAATGGTTAAAATAATAAAAATCAAAATAAAATGGAGTATTCACTAAAAATTCAAAATACCAGATTAAAAAACTATATTCCAAATTATTTGACAAATAAAAAGAGAGGCAAATATTGCAGTTATATCTGCCAAAAGGGCTGCATAAATAGAGTATCTAAGTTTTTTTATTCCTATAGAACCAAAATAAAGAGCTGCAATGTAAAATGTTGTATCTGTTGAAGATTGCATTGTTGATGCTAAAAATGATGAAAAACTATTAGGACTATTTGTTACTATTTCAGACATAATAGAGAATGCACCACTTCCTGAAATTGGCCGAATAAGTGCCATTGGTAAAACATCTGCTGGAAAACCAATAAGAGATGTAAGAGGTTGTAGTGTATTTGATATTGTTTCAACTGCTCCACTTGTTCTTAACATACCAATAGCAACAAAAATAGCAACAATATATGGAATAATTTTAATTGCAATATTAAAACCCTCTTTCGCTCCCTCAACAGCAGATTCATAAACTTTAACACCTTTAAAATAACCAACAATAATAATAATAGAGACAAGTAAAGGTATAAGATAGTTAGTTGTTGATACTAATATTTTATTAAAACTAAACTCTTCTGAATTTATAATATTTATGAATACCCCAATAATAAAAGCAATCATTAATGAAATTACTAAAAATTTTCCAAAACCAATATTTTTTAAAATACCTATTTTTTTAATTAATTTTATATTTTTGATTTGTTCATCACTTTTTTTTAATAAATTATTATTATTAGAGTTATCATTACTATTTTTTTGATTAATATTATCACTATTTTCAACTAATATATTTTGATTTTGTAGATTATATTTTTTTTCAAATAGTTTTGAAGATAATATTGCAACAGTTGTTGAGGCAATTGTTGCTAAAAGAGCAGATATTATTATAAGAGAGGGAAAATTCTCATTTGCTGCAACTTTAACAGCAATTACATCAACTGGTAAAAGATTTACAGAGGAGGTATTCATTGCTACAAAAAGACACATTGCTGCAGTTGCTGTTGTTTTATCTGTATTAAGTTTGTTTAACTCCTCCATTGCTTTAATACCAAATGGAGTTGCTGCATTTCCAAGTCCTATCATGTTTGCTGATATATTAAGAATCATTGCAGACATTGCAGGATGATTCTCTGGAACTCCCTTAAAAAGTCTAACCATTATTGGCTTTAATAGTTTTGATATGGATGATAGAATATTTGCCTCTTCAATAATTTTCATTAATCCAAGCCAAAATGCCATTGTTCCAATAAGATTTATTGCTAAAGAGACCCCATTTTTTGCAGAATCGAATATTGATTGTGAAAGAGACTCCATTTTTCCATTAAATGTTGCAAAAACAACACTTATAAGAATCATGAAAAGCCAGATTGAGTTTATTATATTTGTTTTTTGATTATTCATACTCTATTTACAAACAATTTCAGTTCTAATCGCAGTCTCCTCTTTTTTAAACTCAACAAGAATAACTGTTGTTCCAATATATCCATTACATCCAAATTCAGTTATTGCATTTTGCTCAATTGTTTCAACTATTAATTTTTTTTCAAAATCATCTCCAAAACCACCATTAAAAGTTGAAAAAACAATCTCTTCCTCTTCTGAAGAGTTAACAATGGCTTTTAAAGAGGCCTTCTCTTCAGCACTAATCTCATTTTTATCTATAAACAGTTTTAGTATTGTTTCTCCAGTATCATTACCACAAGAGATAAAAAATAAAGAGAAAAGTGCAATGCCTATAAGTTTATAAAAACTATTTTTTTTTAACATAAAAACCTCAATTT
>JAFGXH010000087.1 GCA_016936735.1 bacterium | reverse complement strand
TAATAAAAATCCATCATTCTCTTCAAATGGAACAGTAATTGTAAAATTAACATTTTCTAAATACTCCTCTTTCAAAATCTCTACTCTAAAATTTTGAAATATATGTTTTAAAGTTTTTATATCACTATATTCAGATTTCATAGAATATTTTTGGGTATACTCTATTTTAACCCTTTCTGCAATATCTAAAACCGCTTTTGTTGCTAATGTATATGCTTTTACTAAACCTCCAGGACCAAGTTTTACCCCTCCAAAATATCGTATCACAACAATTAATATGTTTGTTAAGACTTCATGTTTAATCACATTATAAATGGGCTCTCCAGCTGTTCCAGAAGGCTCCCCATCATCACTATATTTAAAATAGTTATTTTGAGATATATCCTCTAATATATAGGCATAACAATGATGTCTTGCATCATGATATATCCTCTTTATCTCCATTATATAATTTTCTGCCTCCTCTTTTGAGTTTATTGGAAATAAATGAGCAATAAATCTTGAACCTTTTATCTTATCTATCTCAAATTCAACTCTATTTTTTATAGTTTCATAAAACAGTTTCATAACTCCTCTATAAATAATAGATATTAACCTAAATTAGATATATTATCAAGTGTTCTAAAATGCTATAAAAATTCTACTTTATTTATAGCAATTTTCTATTTAAATGAATAAAAGAGATAAATATAAAACCCTCTTTTATGTTTTATTTTTATGATTATAAATACTATTTTATCTAGGTAAATCATTAAAAATATAGTGTGTTATTTTGATTTTTTTTGTGCTTGAACAACTGTAAAAATTGCTAAATTAACAATGGAATCAACTGAACTGTTTTTTTCAAGAATATTTATTGGTTTATCTATTCCTAAAAGAATTGGACCAACCACCTGAGCACCACCAATAGTTCCCATCATTTTATAACTTATATTTCCACTTGATAAATTTGGAAAAATTAAAATATTAGCCTCCTCTTTTAAATCTGAAAAAGGATACTCTTTTTTTAAAAGATTACTTGATAATGCAACATTAGCTTGCATCTCCCCATCAATTGTTAAATCTGGACGTTTCCTTTTTACAATCTCTACGGCTCCTCTTGCTCTATCAACAGATCGTCCTGAAACTGAACCAAAATTTGAATATGCAAGCATTGCAATTTTAGGAGTTATTCCAAACTGTTCTTTAACTGTATCAGCAGTTAGTATTGCAATATTTGCTAAATCCTCTGGTTCTGGCATTGTATTAACTGTTGTATCAGCAAAAAACTTAATTTTATCTTTAAGAATAACAACATGCATACCACAAACTTTTTGAATCCCTTTTTTTGTTTTTATAATCTCTAAAGCAGGTTTTATTGCTGTTGGATATCGAACGGTTTGACCTGTTACAACACCATCAGCATCTCCATTATATAACATCATAACTGCAAAATAGTCAGGAAGTTTCATTTTTTGTATAGCCTCCTGCCTTGTATATCCTTTTCTTTGTCTTAATTCATAAAGTTGTTCTGAGTATTTATTTAAAAGAGAACAATTAACACAATCAATAATCTCAATATTTTCAAGAGATATATGGTGTTTTTCAGCAATTTGATTGATTTTTTCAGGAGATCCAAGCAAAACAGGTTGTGCAAATCCATCATCAGATAATCTTCTTGCTGCAATAATAATTTTTTTTGTCTCTCCTTCAGGAAAAACAACTTTTTTAGGAGATTTTTTAGCTTTACTATAAATAGTTTGTAAGAGCTCTTTTTCAGGAGAAAGTCTTAGCTCTAAATCATGAATATACTCATTTAAATCTAAATTAATTGCAGCAACCCCATCTTTGATTGCAGCCTCTACAATAGCTGGAGAAACTCTTGTTAAAACTCTTGAATCAAATGGTTTGGGTATAATATACTCCCTTCCAAATTCAAAATGAGCTCCACTATAGGCATCAACAACATAATCGGGAACCTCCTCTTTTGCAAGTTTTGCAAGAGCAAAGGCTGCTGCTAATTTCATATTTTCTGTTATAGAGCTTGCTCTACAATCAAGAGCCCCTCTAAAAATAAATGGAAATCCTAAAACATTATTTACCTGATTTGGGTAATCACTTCTTCCTGTTGCCATTATCAAATCATCTCTGACTTTTATTGCCTCTGGGTAACTTATCTCTGGTTCTGGATTTGCCAATGCAAATATTATTGGATTTTTTGCCATTGAAGCAACCATTTCAGAACTCATTAATCCTGCGGCACTTAAACCAATAAATACATCTGCTCCATCAATTGCCTCTTGAAGAGTTCTTTTGTCTGTTTTTACTGCAAAATCTGTTTTATACCTATTCATTCCTTGAGTTCGTCCCTCATAAATAACCCCTGTAGTATCAACCATAAGAAGATTCTCTTTTTTAACACCTAATCTCATATGTAATTTTGCACAGGCCATAGCGGAAGCACCAGCACCAGAGTAAACAACTTTCACATCTTCAATATTTTTTCCTGCAATCTCTAAAGCATTTATTAATGCTGCAGCAGAGATAATTGCTGTTCCATGTTGATCATCATGAAAAACAGGTATTTTCATTCTTTTTTTTAGCTCCTCCTCAATTTCAAAACATTGAGGAGCTTTTATATCTTCAAGGTTAACACCTCCAAATGTTGGTTCAAGAGAGGCAACAATATCACAAAATTTTGCAACATTAGTCTCATTTACCTCGATATCAAATACATCAATATCAGCAAATCTTTTAAAAAGTATTCCTTTTCCCTCCATAACAGGTTTTCCTGCTAATGCACCAATATTTCCTAATCCTAAAACAGCAGTTCCATTTGATATAACAGCAACAAGATTTCCTTTTGCTGTATATTTATAGGCATTTTCAGGATTTTTTTCTATCTCTAAACATGGTTCTGCAACACCTGGAGAGTATGCAAGAGATAAATCCTCTGCTGTTGCACAAGGTTTTGTTGGAATAACTTCAATTTTACCTTTACGACCTGTTTCATGATACAAAAGAGACTTTTTTCCAATATTCATAATAATATCCATAAAAATTTCTTATGTATAACACATTTTAAGATTAGTGTAAAATACTATTTGAATATTATTGAGATTTTATGATTAACTTTATTTGATATTAAAAAAATTTAGTAGAGATACTTATTGATATTTGGGTATTTTTAAAATTTATCTTGCTTTTGGAGTTGCTTCAAGACTACTACTAAGAGTAATTGTCCATTCAGAAGCTGTCCAAGTTATCGAACCAGCAACAACATCCATATTTCTTCTTGCAACTCCATCTAAATATTCCCAAGCAGTTCCTGTTCCATCAACACCAATCTCACCATAAATATCAACTCTATTTCCTGAATTATCAACTAATTCATAAACATCATCACCATTACCACTTATACTTCCTGAAGCAGCATCTGCTGTCACATCAGGGAATGCAGTTTGGAAAGTTGAAAGTGTATTTGTAACAACAAAAGTCTCTCCTGGTTGAAGTAAAACATCTGGATAAGTATATGAAGATGAAGAGGTTGTTGCACCATTTGCATAAATTTTTACTTTCCAACCATTAATGCTTACTGCTTCTGATGTTGGATTATAAATTTCAACAAATTTAGCATTTGCACTCTCTTTGTGATCTACAACTTCACTGATAAGAACAGTTTTTGTTCCACCTCCACCATTAACAGTTGCAACACCATAAGAGCCTTCAAAAGATTCAGACATATTATAAGATGTTCCACCATTTGGATCACTTAAATCACATCTTGACCAAGAGTTACCTGAATCACCTGAAAATTGATAAAAATAGTAATATGTTCCAGGGGTTGTAATTGTTACCCAAGTTACATATTGATCATTACTAGCATGGCTAAATGTATCATCCCAAAGAGCCTCAACACAAGTAATATTAGTTGTTAATGTTGAATCTGTTGTATAACATAATTGAGCAGTAATTTCAGTAGGTTCAGAAGAAGCCTCTGTTACACCCTCAACATAAAGTTGACCATAAATAGCTTCACTTTCAGAACCAGCATCAACAGTAAATGACAATGGCCATTGTGTTGAACACCAATCAATTGTTAAACCTTGGTCTAAAGTACAAACACCATCAACTAAAGAGTATCCATCATTACAAACACAAGAGTCATCTATTAACCATTCGCCATCAATGCAAGCCATATAAAGAGTTGC
>JAFGXH010000086.1 GCA_016936735.1 bacterium | reverse complement strand
TTTTTATATGGTTAACAACACTCCCTTTTCTTCTTTTTCTTTTTTATAAAGCTCCCATTGGTCAATTTTTATGGAATTTAATATTTATCCCTTTTTTTTCAGTAATATTTTATCCTGCCCTTTTAATCACTTATGTTTTATCATTTTTTTTTGATGTTGGATATCTTTTTAATATTTTAGATATATCAATTGTAAAGCTTTCATATCTCCTAAATTTTGGAACTATTTGGTATCATCATATATCTATTTGGCAATTTGTTGGAGCAGTTTTATCTATAATATTTTTTGGATTTTTTCTAAAATATAAAAATAGAAAAACTCTATTTTTAAGTTTTCTCTATTTCATATCTATTCTTTTTCCAAACATAAACTCTGGATTAAATATATATATTTTATCAATTGGGAATGGGGATGCAATTGTTATAAATTTTCCAAATGGAAAAACTGCAATGATTGATGCTGGTCCAAAAATAGATGGCTCTATTGCAAATAGAGTTATTATTCCACATTTAACATATTTTGGAATTGATAAAATAGACTATTTTTTCCTCTCTCATCCAGATGAAGACCACTATGGAGGTATTTTCAGGTTAGTTGAAAAAAATATAGTATCAGAGGTGATTACATCAAAATTTGAACAGACTCCAGATTTTTTAACCCCCCTTAAAATAGTAGATAAGGCAGAAGTAATCAATATAGGCTCTGTTAAACTCTATCTTTTCCCTGAAAAAACATTTCCAGATAAAAATAATAACTCTCTTATTATTCTATTAGAGTATCAAAATAGAAAAATTCTATTTATGGGTGATGCAGAGGAGTCAAGAGAATCAATTTTTTTGGAAAAAAATAGTGATATATCTAATATTGATGTGTTAAAAATTGGTCATCATGGCTCTAAAAATGGTTCATCAACCAGTTTCTTAGAGAAAATAAAACCAAAATACTCTTTAATATCTGCTGGATTTAAAAATAGATTTGGTCATCCTCATAAAGATACACTTAAAAGAGTTAAAAATGTAAATAGTGAGATATTTAGAACCGATACTGATGGTGTTATAGAGATTAACATAGAGACTAATAGTTTAAAAATCTCTTCTCCTTTCTCCTCCCACAAAAACTAAAATAGTCACAGTTTTGACAGGCATCTTTTTTCTTATTCAACATTGTAAATCCCCTATTTTTATCAAAAATAGAGTTTAATAGATTAGTAATCATACTCTCTATTTTATCTAAATTATCCTGTGTAAATACAAAATTTGGACCACTTTGAGTCGATTTAATAAAAGAGAAGCCTCTATCCTCTGGTCTTGATATATAGTATATTGCAGTTTCAAAATCTTTTTTACCTGTATTTTTATAGTATAGATAGCCATAAAGTAGAAGTTGAAAATGCTCTTTTTCTAATACTGATGGATAAAGATACCAATTGTCAAAATCTAAACCTTTAGGAATTAAACTCTGTCTAGGTTTTTTAGTTGTTGTTTTGTAATCAATAATTATGATTTTGCCATTAGATAGTTGATCAACTCTATCTATAAATCCCTTTAGTTTTATAATAAAATTAGACTCCAAATTTAAATCAAATACAACTCTTTTTTCAACCTCTAATACTTTAAAACTATCTCTATCTCTCTCTATTTCAAAAACTTTATCAAGCATCTTTTTTATTGCAAAAAGATTAGTCCTATTTTTACCTCGAAAAATATCTTTAATTTTACCTATTTTTTTATAGGTATTCTCTATGTTTGATTCAAAATTTTTAAATAGATTTTTATTACTGCTTTTTAAAAGATCACTACTTAAAATATTTAGGCTGTTTTTATAAAAATCCTGTAGGATATTATGAATAATTGTTCCAATAGAGGCTCTATCAGGAGAGTCGGTTATTTTTTCAGTCTGTTTTATTGCTAAAACTGTTTCATAATAGAATTTTAATTCACAATCAAGATAGGTATTTAGAGAGCTTGCTGAAAAAACTAAATTTTTTAATCTATCAAATATAAAATCATTTTTTTGAATCTCTTTTATTGGATTAACTTTAGTTAACTCTGTGTTAAATGAGACTGTTATAGGCTCCTCAATTTTTGATATTTTTGCAATATCTTCAGATAGAAGCTGCTCTATAAAACGACTTCTCTCATTTTTTTCATCAGTATGATAAAGTATTGATATATTTTCAGCATGCTGTATTAAAGAGTAGAATTTATAAGCATCATGAGCATCATCATTTTCAAATGTTGGAAGCTTAAAATATTTTCTTGTATCATAAAGAATAAATGAGGAGTTTTTTCTACTTTTAGGAATAACTCTCTCATTTGCAGATAATATTATCAAATTAGAGAAATCTAATCCCTCAAATTGATTAAAATTAAGAAACTGTAAAGAGTCTGTTATTCTACTTTCATTTTCTAAATCATTATAGTGATAATCAGTTGTTGTGAATGCAAGATATGTCTCTCTTAATATCTCATGAAAAATATTCCAAAATGTTCTAATTCTTATTTTTGCCTCTGTATAGGCTATTGCATAATTAAACTGTTGTAGAATTTGATTAAAATGAAATAGATACTCTAAATGTAGATTAAACTCCTTTTTATTAGAGATAAAAATATCTCTAAAAATCGAAATAAGTTTAAAAAGATTCTCTAACATATTTTTCACCTCAAACCAGTTTGAAAAAACAGCAGATACAATATTTTTAAACTCAACATCAACACTATTTAAAAGCTCTACAAATGTTAAATGAGTCTGATTTTCAGCAATCATTTTTCTATATAATTCAAAACTTTTTCCAGTTTTTCTTTCACAATCAATAGTTAAAAGTTTAAAATATGGATGTGTTAAAATATTTAACACATCTTTATAGTAATAAAATCCCTCATAGTCTGTTTGAGATGGGTGTTCATGAAGTTGAATTATTAAATCAATAAATGAGTATAATGGAGTCTCTTCAAAAGGGTAATTTAATGCAATATTCATGTTTTTTATACTATCTGGAATTGAGTTTAAAAGAGAGGGAAGTGTTGATTCATCACCTAATATAATTGCAGTATCATGATAAAAACTATCCTCATCAAGAGTGTTTTTCAGATTAATTAATACTTCACTTGTAAATTTAGATTCAGCAGTTTTTGATGATAGAGCATATATGTTTATATTTTTTCTTTTTTCAAGAGAGTTATATATAAAAGAGATATTTTTCCCATTTCTCTCCATATAGTCTCTAAAAAAAACTCCTGCCTCTTGATTCTCATTATCAATATAGTATGAGTCTAAATTCCAATATATTGTTGCTTTTCCTCTTTTTTTTAGAATATTAATTAACTCCTCTTCAACAGGAGTTAGTTGAGAAAATCCAACAAAAATATAGTGATATTTTATATCATTTTGTTCCTTTAATTGATTTAAAAATCTTTTTTTAATCCAACCAGAATAACCACCCTTATATTCTGAAAGTGTTAAATCAAATCTCTCATATAAAGACTCTAAAATCTCCCAAAATGATAAATATTTATGAAAAAGCTCCTTCTGATTATCATCTTTCTCTATTTTTGCATGTTTATCAAGATTTGAAAATAGCTCTTTATAGTCAACTAAATAGTGATCTATCATATTAAAATCATTAAGAATCATACCTCCCCAATCATAAAAACTTTCAAAGGGAAGTTTATTCTCTATTGGTTGTTCAATCTCATTATAGGTGTCAAAAAGTTTAAACATTAGTGGAACTTTTCCAAATGTTGCTATTTTAGTCTCTTTTGAAACCCATTCATCAAAAATCTCTCCATCAGGAATAATACCTGTATAGTTTTTAAAATTTTTAAACTCTCTATCAAAAAATATTTTAGTACGTTTAATTGGAAATATAACTTTTAAATTATCAATATTATTGGAGAATTTATCTATTATATCTTTTACAACACTATTTAAAAATTTCATATATTCCTTGAACATTTTATAGTTTGTGGAAGAGCAGAGTATCCTCTTTTTTAAATGGTCACTTAAACCTAAACAGTAACATATTGTTACAAAGGCTAAGCACCTTTCTCTATTCTATTGATAAAAGAGTTAAAATGCAAGGTATTTTAATAGGTATTATAATAGATTTTTAAGCTCATTTAATAGTAAAAGTGCCTGAAATGGGGTTGTTTGATTTAAATCAATTGATTTTAGTTGTTGAGCTATTTTAGATAATTTTTGAAACTCTGTGTTTTCAATATCTAATTTTATAGCCTCAATATTTTGACTTTTTGACACTTCTGTATTCTCTTTTGTTTTGGGTGGATATTGTTGAATCTCAATATCTGAGTTAAAGTCAGAGGTAGCCTCATTAGGCTCAAAATCTGCTCCAAATGGAAGAGCCTTTATTTTTGAAAATACTTTTTTAGAAAAAGCACTATTTAAATCTTTTTCCTCTAAAAGAGATAAAATTTTTGATGCCCTTTTTATTATTTTTGGATTAATACCTGCTAACTCTGCAACATGAATACCATATGACCGATTAGCAACACCTTCAGAGAGTTTTCTTAAATAGTAGAGTTTTCCATTAATCTCTTTTATCTCTATATTAAAATTTACAACCCCCTCTTTTTGTTGTTTTAACATTGCCAATTCATGATAATGAGTTGCAAAAAGTGTTGCTGCTTTAAGATAATCATTAATATACTCTGCAATAGCCCAAGCAAGAGAGACACCATCAAATGTTGATGTTCCTCTACCCAACTCATCAATAATTAGTAAAGATGACTCTGTTGCCCCATTTAATATCTCAGCAGTCTCCCTCATCTCCACCATAAATGTACTTTCACCTCTTGTTAAAAAGTCACTTGCCCCTACCCTTGTATAAACAGCATCAAAAATTGAACCATTATAGGATTTAGCAGGGACAAAAGAGCCAACCTGAGCCATTATTGATATCAATGCACTCTGCCTCATTATTGTTGATTTTCCTGCCATATTAGGACCAGTAATTATTGCAGTTCTTCTCTCTTTATTCATTACAAGTGAGTTAGGAATAAAACTTTCAAGCTCTCTATTAAGCTCTAAAACGGGATGCCTCCCCTCCTCTATATTTAAAAATCCACTCTCCTCTACAAAATTAGGCCTTGAGTATCTATTTTCAACTGCAACTGTTGAAAAAGATATTAATAGATCTATTTGAGCAATTAAAGAGCTATTATCTTTAATTATCATATAGTTATCAATAGCTAAATTACATAAATCATCATAAAGTCTCTCCTCAATAGAGACTCTTGATTCATCAGCAGAGAGTATTTTCTCCTCTAACTCTTTTAATTCAGGAGTTATAAATCGGGTTGCATTTGTTAAAGTCTGCTTTGCCTCATAGTGTTCTGGAACATTTTTAACTTGAGCCTTTGATATCTCAATGAAATAACCAAAAACTTTATTATATCCTATTTTTAATGTTGGAATTTTGCTCTCTTGTCGCTCTTTTAACTCAAGATGAAGTAGATACTCTTTACTATTTTTTGAAATCTCAATAATCTCATCAAGATTTTTATCAATACCCTTTTTTATAACATTTCCATCTTTTGGTGTTGATGCAGGCTCATCTTCAATTGTTTTAAAAATAGTATCAGAGAGATTTTTAAGAGATTTGTAGTTAAACAGAGTCTCTTTTAGCAATTCAGAATACTCTCCATTTTTTGATATAAGAGAGAATATATTATCAGAAAGAGTTAATGTCTCTGCAAGAGATAAAAAATCTCTAGGGGTGATTTTTTTTGATAAAATTCTTCCAAGAAGCCTCTCTATATCATAAACTCTTTTCAGATTCTCTTTTAAATTAGCTGAAAGTGAACTATTTTTAATAAAAAAATCTATTGAATCTAAACGTTTCTCAATATCTTTTTTTGATACTAATGGATGAGACAACCAATTTCTTAATTTTCTTGCTCCCATTGATGTTAATGTTTGATTAAGGATTGAAAAAAGGGAGCCTTTTGATGATTTATCAAATGATGTTAAAAATATCTCAAGATGCGAAATTGTTGTTTCAGATAGTCTCATATAGTTGTTTAGTTCATAATACTCAAACTTTGGTAGATTTTTTAAATCCAATTTTTTTAATTCATAAAGATATGAAAAACAGCTATAAAAAGTTATCTCAAAAATTGTCTCTTTAAATTTTGGCAAATATGATATTAATTCAGCTGTAATATCTCTATATGTTACTCTAAAGTTTTTCTCTAAATACTCAATAAGTGGTTTTTCAGGTAAAAAAGAGGGATTTAAAAGTATTTCTGATGGTGAATTTCTATAAATTTCATGAATTATATCAGCAATTGATGGAGAGAATGTTCCTTTAAATTCAAGAGTTGAATTTTCAAAAAATGATAGATAGTATCCCTTTTTATTGTATACTAATGTTAGCAAATAGTTTGAGCTATCAGGGTTCAAATTCTCATAATCATATTGAACTCCAGGAGTTATAATCTCTGTTACTTCCCGTTTTACAATACCTTTTGCCTGTTTTGCATCCTCAACTTGATCGCATATTGCAACACTATAACCATTTTGAATTAATCTTTTTAGATATGGTTTCTTAGCATGAAGAGGAACCCCTGCCATTGGAACTCCACCTCGTGCAGTAAGTGTTATTCCTAAAACTTTTGAACATAATTCAGCATCTTCCCAAAAAACCTCATAAAAATCACCCATTTGATAAAAAAGAACATGATTTTTATGTTGCTGTTTTGTATTAAAATAGT
>JAFGXH010000085.1 GCA_016936735.1 bacterium | reverse complement strand
GGTAGAATATTATGTTGTATTATTCTCCTTTTTTATGGAGTAGATTATGGGACAAACTTCACAACAATTAAATAACTATATCAATGATAATGAGTTACTAAAAAAGGCTAACCAGCTAGCATATCGATATATGTCTGTTTTGAAAAGAAAAGAGGCTGGAAAGACTATGTATAATCATGTTTATGATGTTACAAAGCAGATTTTTGAAATTGGTGTTACTGATGTTGAGATTTTAGCAGCTGCACTTCTTCATGATATTGTTGAGGATTCTGTTAAAAGTATGCAAAAAGATGAATCATTAACAGAACCAATAACAAAAGATTATTTAAAAATTCATTTTGGCAAAAAAGTTTCAGATATTGTTGAGAATTTATCAAATATCTCCTCTGAAAATATTGCAAAAAGATATAAAGAGTTTAAAAATGATCAGGATAAATATGTTTATAAAAGAATGAACTATGTTAAAGATTTTATGAAACATCTTTTAGCTGCAACAAAGCTAAATATATTGGAGAATCTTTTCTTAATAAAATTTTTTGATAGATTTCATAATATGCAGACTCTTCATTATCATGGAAGTGAGTATCAACAACATACAATTGCAAAAGAGACATTTGATATATATATACCACTTTTTTATATGGTTCAATCTATTCCATTAGAGTATGTTTATGAAATGGAATCTATTGCATTTCAATTTATGTATCCAGAGATACATAAAAATAGAGAGCTTTATATTAAAGAGAATGGACATAAAATAATAAAAGAGGTTGAGGAGATAAAATCTTTTCTAAAAAATAAAAATTATGCTGATAAAGTAAATGTTATCCCAAGAGCAAGAACTCCATATCGACTCCATTTAACAAAAAGTAACTTCTCTGGTGTAAATTATGCAATTTATGATATAATCATTGTTGCAGATGAACCAACAGAGGAGGAGTATGAAAAAATGGGAAAAGAGGAGAGTCTTAAAATTAAATTAGAGACAGAGAAAAGATTATATGAATTAATGGTTGACTTAATTCATCATCCTCTTATTGATAATAAAAAAAAGTTTAGTCGTCACTATCTAATTCAAAATGATGCTTTTAAATATAGTCTAAATTTTCATTACTCTCAAGCATATATTAGACCTCTTCCTGCAATGAGAATCAATCTTTTTAGTAATAAAAATAACATTATGTTTCAGCTTAATTTAACAACAAAAAATAAACTGAATGAGCATGAAAAAAGAAGAAATATAAGAGATTGGATTAAAACATTAAAATCTGTTGAAGATAATATTATAACAGATTCACAGACCGCAGGCTCTTATGAGAGACTTCGTGTTGATTTTCTAAAACCTGTAACTCTTTATACTCCAAAAGGGGACTATTTCCATCTTCCTGCAACCGCAACACTTAGAGATTTTGCATTTAGAATTCATACACATCTTGGAATAAATGCCTCTTATGCTTTAGTTAATCAAATTGAGAGATTCTCTTTATCTGAACCAGTTAAACCATTTCATGGTAATATTGTTCAAATTGAGATAGAGGATGAAAAGGCTTTTGAGAAAATTAATTTCTCTGAAATTTACTCTGAGGTCACTTTAGCCTCATCCGAGAAGAAAGTGGATGAGTATTTAAAAAGACATTTAAAAGAGAAGTTTGGTCTCTCTCTATCTGAGGATCAGCTTATGGAACTCTCTAAAATGTTTAAAGATGAGATAAAAAAAACACTAAATAAAGATGATTATTAGGAGGATTTTTGCTATATATTTTAAACATTTTTATGTTTATTGTTTCATTAACTCAACAGATGCCACATGCTTTACCAGATCATTTTGAGGAGAAAGAGTTTATTGTTGAAATAAATAAAGAGTTAACTGCACCACTCTACTCAACCCTTTCTGCTGTTAAAGAGCAGTTTATTATCAAAACATTTGAGGCTAAATTTGAGAATAATAGACTCTATTTTGATAATGTTAAACTCTATCCAAATGTTGATTTTTATGAACTAGTAATCTCATATAAAGGGGTTAACTATGTTGAAAAAATCCCATTTAATAGTGTGAAAAGTGGAAAATATTTAGGTAAAGTTTATGAATTAGGAAATAAAAAAGATAATCTTAATATAGAGCAGATGGATATTATTGTGGATTTTGATTCTCAAAGAGATCTATTTGTTGTAACAAATGATATAATGATTCAAAATAGTGGTGACTTTACCTATTCACCAAATATTCCACAAGATAATGAGGGTTTTTTTATTCAATTACCAAATGGATTTAGTGATGTAACTCCTCAATTTAATTTATCTGAAAGCTCTATTAAAACTATTGAAAATGGAGTGGTTTTAAATATATTCGTAAAACCTGGTAAAAATTTTTATACATTTAACTACTATTTAAAGGTAGACTCTGTTTTTAAAACATCTTTTCCATTATCAATAAACAAATTAAGATTAATAGTTCCAAATCTTAAAATAACAGTAAAAGAGGATGAAAATATTCAATTTTTTATTAGAGAGACTGAGAATGGAACTGTAAAAATTGCAACTCTTGGTAGTTTGGATAAAAATAAAGAGTTCTCTTTTGAAGCATCTAAGCCTATTTTAAAAAGTAGAGATATATCTATTTCAAAATCTCAAATGAAACTATTTAAAAAACCTGTTTATATATTTTTTATGGGTGGATTTTTATTACTTTTATCCTTTATAGTTATAACAAT
>JAFGXH010000084.1 GCA_016936735.1 bacterium | reverse complement strand
AGTAGTAACCACCATAACCACTTGTCATTGCAACATTCCCATTTTTCTCAGATATTGCTTGAAGAGATGGTGAGTAGTAGTTTCTTAAGTTATTATCAGGAATATCAAATGCAAAAACTCCACTATCATCTGTTTTTCCCTCTATAACTTTTGTTTCATACTTTCTACCTGTATAGTTGTATCTATAACTTGAAACTAAAACATCAGAGTTGATAATTGGTTCTCCTGTCATTGCATGAGTCACATAAACAAGCCCCTTATCTGGACTAACTTTTAATACAATTGCATTCTCAGTTACATTTATTAAAACATTTGTTTTTATTCCTTTTGATTCTCCCTTCAGAATATATGTTCCTGCTGGCAAAACATCTAAAATGAGCTCTTTTGATTGATATTTATAATCTTTTTTATCAATAAGTTTCTCTTCCCAAGATTTTACCTCTTTCAAATCTGCATCTGAGACTTTATGAAGATTTTGATTAAGATTATAGGCATTATATGGAATGCTATTTTTTTTCAAAACATCAACAATATTTGATATTTTATATAGTTTGAAATTTGCTTTATCTATATTTCTCCAAGAGAGATTAATAGATGGTTTATTATTTGGTAAAAAAGTATAATTATTAGAGATATTTAATCTTGGATTTTTTATCTCTGCAACTCTATTTCCCAAAGTTATATAAAAGCTGGTTGTTACCAAAGTTTTTTTTATAGCCTCCTCTAAAATTTTTAAAGCAGATATAAAATCCTGTTTTTGAGAGTATGAATTTGATAAATATAGAATAGAATCATTATAATATTTCCCTTTTGGAAACTCTTTTATGACTTTTTCCCAATTGGATATTGCCAACTTTTGAGACTCATTCCATTTTATTGTCCTATCATAACCATTTTGATAAAACACCCCTTTTTTAAAATAGTATCTTGCATAATCATCATCGCTTTTTAAAAGTTTTTTAAGAAAAGCATCATATTCAGAATATATTGCCATTTTTGATTTATCATAGGTATAATACATCAAAAATTCCCATCCTTTGAAAACTCTCTCAATAATTATTTTTTTATCCATGCCTATTTGATTAGCATTTTTTAATAGTTGAAGATTTTTTTTACTCCATTTTGAGTCATATAATCCATAATAGACTGTTACATAATCTGAATAATCAAGAAAAATCTCTCCAGCTATTTTATCATTAATAGCCTCTTTTTCAAATTTTTGAAAAATCTGAAAAGCCCTATTATACTCTCGTAATTTTATATAGGCTTTAGCTAAAAGAGAGTTTATCTCTCTAATCTTTGGAGTTTTAGGATTAGTTTTTAAAAAAGACTCCAACTCTGTTTTACAAAGTTTATAGGATTTCTCCTGACAATATTTTTTGCCAGTATCAAAATCTGCTGCATTTATTAAAAATGCAATAAAAAAAGAAAAAAGAATAATATACCTCATAACACCTCCAAAATCTATTTTCTCATAGACGTCTATTTTAAAATAAAGTTTTCTCAAACAATTTATTATATTCTATTTTTAAAAAAAAAAGAACTATTTTTTATATTTTAGTTATAAAAAATTGATTGTTTTCTAATTTTTAACAATATTCTATTCATTTCTTGTATTTAGCTATTTTCTTGATAATCCTCTATCTTTTAGTTTTGGTGTATATTTGAGATGATTTTTTCAAGCTGTTCAAATGTATTTTCAATAGATTTACTATTATTAATTACATAATTAGCCATTTTAATTTTATTTTCAGCAGGAATTTGTGATTTGATAATTTTTAATGCAAACTCTTCTGATAAATTATCTCTTTTAATAAGTCTTTCTAAAGATATTGATTCAGGAACAAAAACAACTATTATAGAGTCAAACATCCACTCCATTCCAGTTTCAAAAAGGAGAGGAACATCATAAAAAACAATCTTTTCTCCAGCATCTTTAAACTCTTTAAGTTTTTTTTGAAAAATTGATTCAATCTCTGGATGGATAATTGAGTTTAATTTTCTTCTTAAAGTCTCATCATTAAATATAATCTCTTTTAATTTTTTACGATTTAATTCTCCATTCTCTTGAATAACCTCCTCTCCAAACTCCTCTTTTATTTTTTTTAATCCTTGTGAATTTTTTTCAACAGCAACTCTTGCAAGAGTATCTGCTTCAATTATATTATAACCTTTCTCTTTTATATAATTTGATACTGTTGTTTTTCCTGATGCAATTACACCAGTAATTCCTATTAATTTAAACATAAAAATCCTTTAAAAATATTAAGAGTTACTTAGTCTCAAGTATAATAGATTTTATTTATAAAAACAAGAATAAATGACAAAATAGCTATCTATTTTTTATATTTTGAAAATTTAGTAGTAATATAGCTCTATTTATTTAAAAAATACCACCAATATGATACTTTTTCAGGATTTATTCCAATTGCAGTCTCATTTGAAAATACAACTCCTTTATATCCCTCATGTTTTATATAATCTAATCCAACAATCTCTGTTCTTGTTGGAGTCTTAGCAATAGTTAGATATTCAAAAACCTCTCTTGCTATAAAAAAATCTTTTTTTAAATCTTATATTTTAGATACAAATTTTTTACAGACATTTCCTAAATTATTTAATCCAACCTGTGCCCCTAAATCACCACGACAAAGCCATATTTCATCAAAATTGTTATCAATGGTGTTTAGATTTTCAAAAGAGTCTTCAGACTCAATTTTTGCAATAAAATATCTATCAATATTTTTAAAAAACTCTCTCTCATTACCTGTTAAGGTAAATGAGAATGCAAATTGAGTAAAATCAAATTTTAATCCAATCTCAATTGCATTTTTATCTGATTCTGTAATATTTTTATAAAAAATTGGATGCTGAACTCTATTTATCCCTTTTTTTGAGGATATTGGACCATTTTGAATAACTTTACAGAGAAGAGAGTCTTCACTTTTTTCTAAAACTTTAATGATAACTCTATTATCATTTAGAGATAATAGTTCGTTTTTTTGCAACTCTTCAAAAAGCTCTTTATGAGGAGTTGGTATTTCAAATATATTTTCTAAAATATATTTTTTATCAGAGATATTGTTTTTTTCCAAAAATAGATCAATATTTTTAGTATTATCTATTTTTTTATTATTATAGTAGATATAAACAAATTGGGGTAAATGCTCTTTTTTTTCAATATCTCCAATTCTCATTTTTGCACCCTGAAGATCAATAATAACAGGAACTGTTTTATTAACTCTTTTAAAAATGGAGTCAAGTTTATTTAGCCATAAAAATAGCTCTTCAGATGTAAGATGAGATGCATTTAGTCTAAATCTATCTGCATTTTTTAATAACTCAATAATCGTATTCTCTTTATTGGAGGATGGTCCAAGAGTAAAAACAGATTTTAACATAATTTAACCATAAAAAAGAGATATTGAACAGATAATATAATTATAATCCACAAACATTATAGTTTGTAGTAAAACCACCATGTGTTACTGATGAGAAGGTTCCAGATGTACATGGTGCGACACATTTTGATGATGAGCAGGCTCCATGAATACATTCACTATCACTACTACAACTATCTCCAATTGCTTTTGTTCCAACACTAGAACCACAATATGAAACAAGAGCTGTTCCTTGATTATTTAAGGATAATTTACAAACCTCTCCATTAAAACACTCTGAGTCATCTGCACAATATGGAACACAAAGATTTTGAGCTGTTTTAATAAGTTGATATGATATGTATTGTGATAAACAGTCATAACCCTGACCATGATCAGAACATTGTGAAGTTTCTGTACATGGAGCTATACAAACTCTTTCAGATGGTCTTGCAGCATCTTTTATATAACATATACCACTTTTACACTCTGTTCCAGTTGTACAACTTTCACCATTATTTTTGGCTCCAATCTCTGGAGAACAGTAGAGATAGTGACCATTTGATTGATTATTTGCAGAGATTGTACATATCTCTCCATTTGAACAGCTACTATTTGATGTACAAAGAGTTCTATTTTTTACACATACATTCATTGAAGATGTTATACAATTTGTTAAATCATTTGGCTTACAAACAGCTGTATTAACAAACTCCTCTTTAGGATATATTATATTTCCATCTGTACACTCATATGTATCAGGACAATCACTATTTGTTGCACAAGTTGCAGTACAATATGGTGTTGCTTGAAATGAGCTATTTCCCTCATATCCTGGTTGATAACAGGCATAATTATAACAGTTTTTATATGCACCTGTTGAACAGTTTGTTCCAATATTTGCTGTTTCAAAACCATTTCTTCTATATTTACATCTGGAGTATAGTCGATTATCTTTATTATCATCAACCATACAAAAATTATCAACAGAGCAATCTCCATCTCTTTTACAAAGAGAGACACCATCTCTTAAATCACAAAGTTTATAGTTATCTACACTACTATTATATGTACCACCTGTTAAACTAACTGAAAAAGAGTTACAATCATAACCCACTCTACAATCCTCTTGGGTCTTACAGAAGGCTCTACACTCATTATTTGATGTTTTTCTTAAACCTGTTCGGCAATCTTTACCAGCCACATAGGTTTCATAATCCATAATGTAGTTTGTTTGATTGAGATTACAACCAAGAAAAACACTACTTATTGTTGAACCATTGAAACGACAAACTCTACCATCAGAGCAATCATCTTGAGCATAACATCTTGTGATTAAACCACTTCCATCACTTGTAGGTTTACAAACATTAAAATCATCTGAAATATTATTGATTTCAATATTTTCTTGTAAACAAGATGTTCCATTTTTACAGGAAAGAGGTACTATATTAGCAATTAATGCAAACCAACCAACATCTGTTGTGCGATATCCATCAACAAAAATATAATATGTTCCTGCTTCAAAAGTTTGAGATATTTTACTTCTTCTAACACCTGTAGATATATCATCATTACAAGCAATATTAGAGCCTTCACAGGTAGATTTCACATAAAGAACTGTATCATCAATAATTGCTCCAGGAAGAGGGATTGTTGAATCTGCAATCTCCAATGTTACAGTTCCTGCTTTTTCAAGAACCATTTTAAAAACAACATCATTTCCACCTCCAGTTTGACATCCACCAGTATTATCATTTTTATTTGTGTAATCTGATGTATTTGCAATATATATTCCACTTGATTTTATCTCTAACTCTGGTAATTTACCACACTCATCTCCCCTTAAAGCTGAAAGAATTATACACTCATCTCCCATTGCAGTATATGGTTCAGAGCATATACATTTTGCTCTTGTGAAACCAAGAGTTGAATCAACTAAACAATCAGCCTGTTGAGCAGTTCCCTCTATAATACAAGCATCTTGACAAACATTAGATGAGTTCGAACTATTACATAATTGAGCACAATATTTTCCATTTGAACTTTGAATACATGTTCCTGACTGACAATCAGAATCTGTTTCACAAGCAACACCACCACTCTTTCCATCATTTGATGGAATAACACAATAGGATACAAGCTCCTCATCTCTTGATTGAATTACACACATATCACCAGCTAAACAATCTAAATCACTTCCACAATATGTATAATCAGAGGTGCAAACTCCATTTTGGTTACTATAGTATTCTGGACAACATAATCCACCATCTTCATGATATCCATCATTACAACTACAGATAAAATTTTCTCCATTTATTGAACATTGATTTTTATTACTTTCTGTACAAGGGTTTGGGTTACAAGGAGTACTTAAAACACACAATTCTCCCTCTTGATGATATCCTGTATTACATTTGCAAGTTCCATTTATATTTGTTGAGTTATCTTGACAGCATAATCCGAAACTTTCAACATAGCCAATTACACAATCACAACCATCATTTGTTGAATTTCTTTCTGAATGAGATTGAGTACTACAATCATAAAAACAGGAGTTTCCCTCTGGAAGATAGTTTTCATTACAGAGACAACCATTATTTGTCTCATTTGGATGAGAGAATGGTTTTGCACTACAATCATAAATACATTTTTGAGTCTCCTCATCATAAACATATCCAGTATTGCAAATACATCCATCATTTGTGTCATTTGGCCTTCCAAATGCACACTCAAGTGTACATCTTCCACTTATTAATACGAACCCATCAGAGCAAACACACTCATAACTATCACCAACAATGGAGCATCCCTCTCTATTAGGATCATTTAGTGCTAAACATGGGTTTGCAGAACATGGATTATACTCTCTACATAATCCACTTAAACACTGACATGGAGAACCATCACATTTATCATCACAATCGGAGTTATGAAGACATTTTACTGTTGATGAGCTATTTTTTATTGCTGTACAAATACTCAAAGTTCTATCACAAATAGAGGTAGAGATGCAATTTGAATCATATTCACAACTACTTCCATCTGGTTTGTTTTTTTCAATCTCAGAGCCACTATCACAGGCAACAAAAAAGATGGATATAAATAACAGAAAAACAATTTTTAACATATCAAACCTCAAAATCTCTTCATACAAGTATAAGAAAAAACAGAATAAATGTCAATTTGTTGTTTAGTTGAAGCAAAAAATAGTTAAAAATCAACTTGAATTTAGTAAATGCAAGTTGTTTTAAAATCTTTTATTAAGTTATTTTACAAATTGGGTTGTTTGAATATTTTTTATCATAAATAAAATCTATTTTTATTTGTTGATTTTACAATAAAAAAACGTATAATATCTGATTGTTGAGATGGAGGTATTATGGCACGTGTTACAATAGAAGATTGTTTATCAAAAATTAATAACCGTTTTGCCCTTGTTATTCTTGCTGCAAAAAGAACTCGTATGCTTTTAAAAGGTGCAGATCCAAAAATTGAAAGTGATAATAAATTACCAGTAATAGCTCTTAGAGAGATTGCTGCAGGTTATGTTCGTTTTACAAGAGATGTTGAAGAGGAACTTCGTGAAAGTTTTGATGAGTTTCGCAAAGTTTATGCTACAAAAATTAGAAAACCTGAAATTGATGCAACCCTTTTATAATATTCTTCTGTAATATCTACTTTATGAAAATGATATAACAATATTTTTTGAAAGAGGGATTGTATTTTTAAATATTCTCTTTTCCTTTTTTAAAAGAGAATATAGATATAAAATTCCATATAAATAGCAGTGATAAAAATATTATTATGCCTGAATCTCTTTTTTTCTGGGCATATTGATCAATATCTTCAATTAATTCAACAAAAATCAACTTATCTATTTTTATATTCAAACTGTTTTTTTTAGCTCCATTTTTTACTGATTCTATGTATGATTTAAAATTATCTGATGTTTCTAGTTTAACAATTTTTCCAAATTTTTGATTTTCCGAAAAACAACTACTACAATTATCTTTTTCACAAACTGCAAAAAGATCTATTTGATTATTTATAACCCAATCACTATTAACAATAGGAATTGTACAAACTGTTTTGTGAAAAACTCTATCTTTTTCTCTTCTTGTAAAACTATATTTTGAGATCATTTTAGTTAAAATTTTGTAATCTATTAATTCAAATATTTTAATAGATGTATCCAATTTGATAGATGATGGAGTTCTATTAAACTCAATTTTTGTCACTTTTATATCAATATATTCACTTAAAAAAATACCAGCAAACATAATTGGAACTATAACTATGGATGTTAATGGTGATATTGGTTTAGCAAAACGATATATAAAAAATCCACCACCAAATGAACCCAATACACCACCAATAAGATAGACTAATCCATTATTCATCAAAATAAATGAGATTGTAGTAGTAATTGTAAGGAATAGGAGAATAAATAAAGAACCAAATAGAAATGGTTGTAACCCTTTTATCATCATTAACCCTAAACACAGATAAATATATCCCATTATATTATATAGAAAAATAAAAAATACAATAAAAAACAGAGTTATGTTTTGATGAATTCCATCAAGTTAATAAAAAAAGTAAAAATTTATTGCTTTTAGAATTTTGATTTGTTATGATTTGTTGTTCTATATAGCGGGGTAGTTGTGAACCGAATACTGTTTTTTGCCCTTTTCCTCATTAACTCTTTATCTCTTTTGGGCGAGGATATTGCTGTTCAAAAACTTGAAAAAGAGGAGAAAATCGATGCAATTAATGTAATCCAAAAAAAGATAATCCAAAATAAAAATAAAGTGGAGCTTTTTCCTGCATTTGGAATATCAATAAATGACCCTTTTTTGCAAACATTTAGTTTTGCAGGGGCACTTGGATTTCATTTTCAAGAGAATTTCTATATTGAGCTTTTTGGTGGAGTCTCAAGAACAATAGACCAAGCATCTGCAAAAGAGCTTCAAAAAGAGAGTAATACTGCTCCTGAATTAGCTTTTTATGAGTATTTTGGGGATTTAAATTTCGTTTGGATTCCTATATCTGGTAAATTTTCATTTTTAGATTACTCAATTCTATACTTCGAGTTATATTTAACATCAGGGTTAGGATATTTAAAAACCAATGTAACAGATGCATTGAGTATGAATATTGGATTAGGACAAAAATATTATCTTTCTAATTGGCTTGCATTTAGATTTGAGATAAAAGACCATATATATACAGAATACTACAAAAATATTATAGTTTCTGGGAATGAGAAGCAGACTGCAAAAGTTATGTCTCATTTTCTAAATGTTTATATGGGAATTAGTCTGTTTTTTCCTTAATGAGGTATGTTATGCGTAATGTCTATATTTTAGTATTATCACTACTTTTAAATTCATCAATATACTCAATGGATTTTACAAATGATGAGTTTAATTTTGACTCTGAAGAGGTAAAACAGGTTTTTGAAGAGCAACCAGAAGCAAGAAAAATGCTTGAACTTGGAAAAAAAGCCTATGAAAAGGGGAAATATTTAAGTGCTGCAAATCAGTTTTATAAAGTTATTGAGAATCCAGAGTATCAAGCAAGTTACAATGAGGCATATTTTAATCTTGGAAAAGCTATGAGAAAAGAGAAGTTTTACTATCTTGCTCTTTTCTATTTTGATCTTGCAATTAAAGATGGAGATCAATCTCCTTTTTTTAATGCAGCATTGAAATATCTTTCCGATTTGTCAAAGTATATTCAAAATGAGAAACTTCTTGCAAATATATCCCAATATGATCCAAAAGTTGTTCCTCAAAAATATAAACAAAGTCTATATTTTTTAGCAGGAAAATATAATTATCAAAAAGGGAATTTTGCTAAGGCTGTTCAATATTTAAAACTTTTACCGAAAGAGAGTTCCGATTATCTTAAATCAAGATATCTTTTAGGTGTATTATATGCTCGTTTGGGAAAAGGAAATGTTTCAATCGAGAATTTTAAGGAGATTATTGATTATAAAGGAAAAATCTTAAATGAATTAGAGCATTTAAAACTTGTTGAACTCTCAATTATTGGTATTGCTAGAGTCTATTATCAGCAAAAAGATTATGATTTATCAATATTATACTTTAATAAAATTCCACGTTTTTCAGAACAGTGGCTTGATGGGATTTTTGAATCTAGTTGGGCATTTTTAATGAAAGGTGACTATGCAAAATCTCTTGGTAATTTAGTTACATTACGTTCTCCATCATTTTACAAAGCCTTTTATCCAGAAAAATATATAATTGAGGCTCTTATTTATTACAATAATTGTGATTATCAAGAGTCAAATAAAATTGTTAAAAAATTTCTAGATGAGTATCGTCCTGTTAGAAAAACATTAACACAATTTATCAAATCTGCAAAAACACCCTTTGAGTTTTATAATGTTATTTCAAAATCAAGAAAAGAGACATCTGATCCAAAACTTCAATGGGTTCTTAACATTGCCTTGAAGGATAAATCTATTAAAAAGAAATTTGTAGAGATGAAAACAATTGATAAAGAGATTGCTTTAATCAAAAAGAAAAAACCTGTTTTTCTTAATACTCCATTTGCGAAATCAATACAAAAAATTCTAGATGATGAGAAAAAAAATATTGAAACAGAGATTGGAGAGATATCTCTTAGTAGATTCAAAAGAGTTGTTAATACAATTAAAAAACTTTTGACAGATGCAAGGGTTATTACACAAGCAATTCTTGAGATAAAAGAGGATACAGTTACAAAAGAGCTTATCTCTCTTAAAATCAATGAGAATGAGTATTTTGAGTTAGATAAAGAGAAAATTATATTATCAACTCCTGAAGACCATATTTACTGGCCTTTTGAAGGGGAGTATTGGAAAGATGAGCTAGGATACTATTTATATCCAATAGTATCTCAATGTAAAAAGAAATAGTAAAATCACTAATGTATTATTTCATAAATTTGTTGGTTATTAATTTTTTTTAGTTTTACAATCACTAAAAGAGGAATGAGATGAGATTTTTTACCGTCCTACTAACTATTTTAACTGCAAGCTTAGTTTTTGCACAAAAAGAGGATATTAAACTCAATAAAGTTGAGAATGTTGAACTTAAAATGGGTGGAGAGAAAAAAAAGGGTGCAGAACTTAAAGTTTTTAAAAGAGATAAAAAAGAGGAGGGAACAAAGAAAAAAATCACTCAAGAGGATTTCATAAAAAAGAAAGAGATTGAGAAATTAGAGCTTGTTGAAAAGCAGATTATAAATACAGAAGAGCTTCTTGAAGATATGGATGATGAGGATACTCAAAAACCTGCATATATGCTAAAATTAGCTGAAATGTATCGTAAAAAAGCTAAAGGACTTTGGTTAAAAGGTATGTCTTTTGATGATGTTGAACCAAAAGACAAAGCTCAAGAGGAGGAGTTTAAAAAAGAGAAAGAGTCTTACTTAAGACGCTCTATGGAAACAACTCAAAAAGCTGTAGATACTTATGCACTTATTTATAAAACATTTCCTGCATATGAGGCAGTAGATGCAGTTTTGTTTGCTTGGGCTCATACTCTTGAGGAGATGAAACAATCAACAATGTCTATTAAAATATATAAACAGCTTGCAAAAGATTATCCTGACTCACAATTTATTCCAGATGCATTTCTTGCTCTTGGAGAGTACTATTTCGTTGGAGATGATATGGAAACAGCGAAAAAAGCATACTCAAAAGTTGTTCAGTATCAGGATTCAGAGCTTTATAACTATGCCTATTATAAATTAGGATGGTGTGAATTTAACCTACAAGAGCCTAAAAAGGCTTTTGATATGTTTGTTCAGATTTTAAGGGGTGGTGATCCAAATGAGAAGTTTATAGATCAAGTAAAAATGGACTTAGTTTTTATCTATTCTCAATTTGCCTCTCCTGATAAAGCTGAGGTTGTTTTTGAAAAACTTTTTGGTAATCCATCTCACTTAGAGTATCTTGATAAATTAGGAACTGTTTATAAAGATAGACAGGGTAAATATGAGGAGGCTATATTTGTTTATAGACGTCTTTTAGAGTTAGAGGTTGATGAGATTAAAATGTTTAGATTTCATGTCTCTATTCTTGAGGCATCAATATCTCTTGGAAAGATTAAAAACTTAATAGTCTCTGCAATTGAGGCAAGTGAATTTCTACAAAAAATAGATAAACAGTATCAAGGTGATAAAGAGTTTGATAAATTAAGAAATGAGTTAGAGGGAATGATTAAAGAGTTAGCAACATCATACCATAAACAGGCTCAGGACACAAAAAATGATACTGATTTGAAAATTGCTGTTAAATTTTATAATGAGTATCAAAAGCTTTTTAGAGATTATGATGACTATTATCAGATGCTTTTTCAATATGCGGTACTTCTTGATGAACAACTGTTTCAACCACAAAATGCAATTGATGTTTATATTGACATTATAACAAGTAAAGATGGAAAGAAAACAGCAAATCTTGTTGAAGATGCTGTTACAAATGCACTTGCTATCTACTCAAATTTTATTAAAGAGGAGAAGGCAAAATCTAAATCATCTCAACAGGGACAATGTCATAAACAAAAAGATCCAAAACCTCAAAAACTTACAAGACGTCAAGATCAATTTGTGAAACTAATTGAGATTTTTATAGAGCATAATCCCGAATCAAAAGAGTTAGCAACTGCAAAATTTAACTCTGCTCAAATATATTATGAGGCATGCAATTTTGAAAAATCTATTCCAGTTTTCGAAGAGATTGTTACAAAATATGTTGGATCTGATGCCTATGAACCTGCAGCAAGTCTTCTTCTTGATGTTTATAACACAAGAAAAGAGTATACAAAAATGTTGTATTGGATAAATGATTTTATTAAAAATAAAAAACATCTCTCAGCTAAATTTATTGCTCAACTTCAAGATAATGTTGAGGCTTTGGCATTTATGTCTCCAAAAGAGCTTGAGGAGAAAAAAACATATATTGAGGCTGCAGAGGCATATTATGACTTTTATAAAAAATATCCAAAATCACAAAGAGCATTTTACTCTCTTTATAACAGCTCTCTAATGTATGAAAATGCAGGATATATTCAAGATACTATCAGAGTTAGAGAGGAGATGGTATCTAAAAAAGAGTTTGAGGATAGAAAAGAGATGAAGGATGTTCTTTTCTTTCTTGCTCAAAACTATCAAGGTATTGCAAGATTTAAAGATGCTGCAGATTTGTATGAGAAATACTATTTAAAATATCCAAAAGATAAGAATGCTCAAATAGCATTAACAACTGCTATTGATTTTAATGAGGCTATTGAGGAGTCTGATACACTAAAAAAAGCTAATGAGTTAATAGACCTCTATATTCGAAGTAAAAAAATGAAAAGTAAAGAGGCTTGGAGATGGGTTTTAAAACAGGGTGAAAATATAGAAAAAATTGGAGATTGGAAATCAGCACTATCTTTTTGGGATAAATTTGAAAAAGACTACTTTCCATTTTTAACTCTTGATTCAAAAATAGAGCTTCAATTTAAAATAGCAAATGCTTATCAGAAATTAGGACGTGATAGTTCTGCAGCTAAAAAACAGCGTGATGGTTTTGATTTTTATGAAAAATTAAAAGATAGAGAGAAGAAGCTTTTAAAAACATCTAAAAAACTTTTAGCAGAGCAACAGTTTAATGAGTTAGAAAAACTTTATAACTCATTTAAGTCAATAAAACTAGAGCTTCCTGAAGCAAAAATGGCTGCTGCTTTGAAAAAGAAAATAGAGCTTAAACAGAAATTAACAAAAGATTATAATGATGCTGCAAGAGAGTTTGGAAGTGCATATTGGTCTATTGCATATTTTTATAAAATTGCATCTCTAACTTATGATTTTGCAAAAGATATAGAAAATTCTCCAATTCCTCCAAAATTAACAGCAGATCAAAAAGAGATGTATAAACAGGATTTAATGCAGGTGTATGTTTATCCTTTAGAACAAGAGGCTTTTAATGCCTATTTTAAATGCTATGAGATTGCAATGAAAAATGAGATTTTTAATGAATGGGTTGATAAATCAATAGAGATGATGCTAAAAATTGATCCAGCAGCATTTAAAGCTAATTTTGAGGAACAGTATACAACTGTTGATTTTAGAGATATTCTTTTTGAAAAAGAGCAACCAATTGTAAAAATTGAAAAAGAAGGGAACAAAAAATGAAAAAAGTTGTCTTATATGCTATATTGGCTATTTTTGTAGTCTCTTGTGGAACAACAAAAGTAGAGAAGAAAAAGGATGATAAAAAAGAGTTTGAGATGAAAGAGAAAGCTGAAAAAGAGAGACAAGAGCTCTTAAAGAAACAGCAAGAGGAGGCTGAGAAACAGAAAGAACCTCAAATCTCAAAAGATGAAATTATTGAGCAGTTTAACTCTATAATGCAAAAATATGAGATAGATTTAAACTCTCAATCAGCTCAACCATTAGAGTATATATCTCAACTCTCAGAAATTAATAGAAAAATTGAGGGTGTCTCTGAGATTATGTTTAATATTGCAACACTCTCTCTTATTTTAGAGCAATATCAAAACTCTTATGATTACTACCTAAAATTAGTTAAAAAAGATCCTTTAAATAAGGCTTTTACCAATTTGGCATATTTAGGATATAAACTTAATAAAATTTCAGAGGTTATTGAGATATATAAACCACTTATATCTAAACTAAAAACAGATAAAAAAGTGGATGAAAATCTGTTAAGTAACTATGCTGTTTTACTTATTATGTCTCAAAAATATAGTGAAGCGTTGGTTCAAATAAGATTGATTCTCTCATTTAATCAGTTAAGTATTCCTGCATACAGATCTTTAGCATATCTCTATATTTTAACAAAAAAATATGCTCTTGCTGAGAAAACAATAAATTTAGCAATTAGTTACTCTCAAGAACCAACAAAAAAAGCATCCTTATATGTTATTCTTGCAAAACTATTTGAAACAATGCAGGAGTCTTCAAAAATGATGGCTGCCTATAAACAGGCTCTATCATTAGATCCATATAATATTGATGCAAATCTTGTTTTATCTATACTTTTTATGAAACATAATGCTGGAAATCAGGCCACAACATATTTAGCAAAACTTGTTGAGAAATACCCATCATATGTTCTTTATAGAAATCTTTATGCTATATCTTTAAGAATGGCAAAAAATTTTGAAAAATCGTTGGAAGAGTATGATAAAATAATCGCTATTGCATCTAATTATAAAGATGCCTATTACAATAAGGGAATTCTCTATCAAAAATACATGGGAAAACCAGAAGAGGCGATTAAAGCATTTAAGGAGTATAAAAAACATAATGGAACAATAGACATCTCAACTAATATCCAACATTGTGAACAAATGATAAAAGATATGAAAGAGATGGAAAATATGTAGGAGGGTGTTATGAAAAAACTTGGATTGATTTTTTTAATTTTATCACTTTTCTCCTTTGGTACACTCTTATTTGCTGATGAAGAGGGTGGATCTGATGACAATACAAAAGTTTTTGACTTTGATGCTGCAGATATCTCTGGAACAAAAACAAAACCAGCAGGATCAAGAATTGACTCTTTGAATACATCTAAGGCAAAAACACAAATAAGGCCACGTGAAGACTTTTTACCAGAATTATCAAACTCAGTTGATGAATTATAAGAGGAAGCATGGATCAATCATTTATATCTGTTCAATTAATTAAGGGTGGTGTAGTTGAACAGTTACTTTTGTTTTGTGAAACACCAGAAAAAGATTCTCAAATAGCCTATCAGGGAATATTAAGAATTGGTAGAATGAGTACATCTCATATTAGAATTGATGACCCAGATATGCCTAGATTACATTCAACAATAGAGAATCATGAAGGTATTTTCTCATTAATGATGATGGGAGCTTCTAAAACACTCTATAATGGAACAGATTTTTCAGGAAAAATAGAGTTAAAAGAGGGGGATGAGATAACTATTGGTGATTGGACCCTTAAATTTTTCCCACAAAAAGATCTTTCTCTTATCTCAACAGAACCAACAGATGATTTAGAGGATGAGGATTTACCATTTGAAAATGATGAAACAAGCGGAATTAGAGAGGTTATATCTACAATTCCATCCTCATCAGTAAAATCTGCTAACTCACTATTGGATAATTCAACTGAATCTCATTCAGAGATTCAACGTAGAGCAGAGGATAGAATCTCTAATCCATATTTTAACTTAGAGCCAGAGGATGGAATTCTTCTTCAAAAAGTTGTTGGAAAGGGGCTTGAGATAAAACATTATTGGCAGGGAAATATGATGTCTGCCATTCTTTATAAAACACCAAAAATTGTAACTATTGGTGAAGATCCTAATGATGATTTTTATGTTACAAAAGAGAATTTACCAAATAATAAATCATTTACAATTAGTGATCCCTCAAATGAAAAGGGGTTTAATGTATATTTTCTTTTAAATGGTGTTAAATATATTGAGGGTTCTGAGTCTTATAACTTAGAGGAGTTATTACAGGCTCATAAAGCAGCAACAAAAAGTGAGTATCATGGAGCAATAAGATTAATTCATAAAACCAAAATAGCTTTTGAAACTGGAGATCATAGATTTGAAATATCATCTGTTCCTGTTTTGGAATCATCATCAAAATTTTCACTTTTTGGATTACTTGACTCTTTTAATTTAAAATTCAATGTTGTTTCAACCCTGTTTCACTTAGCATTACTTGCATTGCTGTTTTTAATGCCACCAGATATTGAATCATTCTCTATTGAGCAATTGAATGAGATTCCAGATAGATATGCACGAGTAATTCTTGATACACCTGAAGAGGAGAAAGTAAAACCTGTTGTTAAATTTGATGTTACAGATACTAAATTAGCAAAAACAGAGTTTACAGCAAATAACAAAAATTCAAAGAATGTTGAATTTAATGCAACAAATTTTAATGTTGCTGGTTTAACACAAAAACAGGTTCAAGATAAAAGAATTGTTCGTTCTACTGGTATTTTTAAAGTTGGTAAAAGTATGGGTGGTTTAGGTGGAGGTGGAACTTATGGTGGAATCCAAGATGATGACCTTCGCTTAAGTGATAACTCTGATATATCATCAGGAAATAGTGGTGCACCTGGAATTCGTGGTGGTGGTACAGGTCCTGGTGGTGGTGGTACAGGTCTTGGAGCTGGTGGTCCAGCTACAGGTGGTGGTAATTGGGGTGGTGGAGGTAATATTGGTATCTCCAATATTAGTAATAAAAAAGTTAATAGAAAACTGAAAATCACAACTGATAGCGGTTCTATAACAGGAAACTTAACAAAAGAACAGATTCAAAGAGTTGTTAACAAACATCTTATGGAGGTTCGTTACTGTTATGAAAAAGAGTTAACAAGAAAACCAGAACTTGCTGGTTCAATAACTGTAAAATGGAAAATTAATCCACAGGGTGAGGTTGTTGCAGCTAATATTGATGGGGGAACTTTAAAAGATAATGCTGTTCAAAGTTGTCTTGTTCAACGTATTAAAAAGTGGCGTTTTCCTGAACCATTGGGAGGTGGATTTGCTCTTGTCATATTCCCATTTAATTTCCACTCAAACTAATATTTTGAGGTATTCATGAAATATATTTATCTTTTTATATTCATACTAATTTTTTCTCCATTTACACTAATGGCTCAAATGGACTTTGGTGATGAGGGAATGACATTTGGTGATGAAGAGACAACTACTGAAACCAAAAAGGATGATAAATCTGATTCTGTGAAAACAGAGGAGGTAACAGCAGAAACTAAAACAGAAGAGGGTGAAAATAGTAACACAACTGCAGTATCAAATAGTGGTGACTCTTCTGGTATAGATTTTGGTTCTGAAGGTGGTATGGATTTTGCAACAGAAGAGGGATTCTCTTTTGATGAGGGAGAACTTAAAAGTGAAGGAAAAATAACCCAAGAGGAGATGAAATTTGATATAGAAGAGGTTGATCCAAATGCTAACAAAAAAACAACCACTGTAAAAGAGGAGGTTAAAATTGTTACTAAACCAATAAGCTATATTGAACGTGGTGGTTATTTTAAACTCTCTTATGGAACACTAATGCTATTCTCTCCTAAAGTTAATGGAAAAGAGTTAGCTGAACAGGATTTAATTGGTGGAGAGTATAAAATCTCTTTTGGTTTTGATTTTTCAGAAAAATTCTCTGGAGAGATTTATGCCTCATCAATGATGATTGGTGGAAAAGTTAAAGATGAACAGGGAATTTTATACTCAAGTGATTTAAATGGAAAGGGAGCTGGTTTAGCATTAAATTATCATTTATATCACACTGATAGGTTTAATTTTCACATCTCTTTAGGTGGTGGAGTTTTTATGATTGATGAATCACTTGATATGGATGGAATGAAAATTCAGGCAGGTGGTTTATTGGGAATAGAGTACTACTTCTTACTTAAACACTTCTCTTTTCTTGCATATGTTTCAGGAAATTATACAACTGGTTTTGATGCTGTTGGAGTCTCAACATCAGCTAGTGTTAAATATACATTCTGATTTCATAAAACTATTGATACAAATTTAAAGCTAAATTAAAGTAACTATTCAGCCAAATTTGAAATTTAAAAAAATAACTGTTTTTTTCTTTTCCCCTTGCATCCTAAAAATGCAAAGCATTTTTAAGGAGTCCACTTCAAGGTGGTGATGGGGAGTTTTACTTACTTTTTAACTCCCTCTCCAACTCTTTTACTCTTTTCCTATGCCTTAGAACTCTTTTCCTATGCCTTGGAACTCTTTTCTTATGCCTTAGAACTCTTTTCTTATGCCTTGGAACTCTTTTTTTATGCCTTGGAACTCTTTTCTTATGCCTTGGAACTCTTTTCTTATGCCTCGGAACTCTTTTCTTATGCCTTGGAACTCTTTTCTTATGCCTTGGAACTCTTTTCTTATGCCTTAGAACTCTTTTCCTATGCCTTATAACTCTTTTCTTATGCCTTAGAACTCTTTTCCTATGCCTTATAACTCTTTTCTTATGCTTAAATTTAAATAATTTTTATAAAAAAAGAGGATAGTTTTATTATTTACATCAATTATGATTAATATTTAGTTTTTACTAAAAGATAAAAATAGATTACAAAAAGGTATGAATTTAAGATTACTTGATTATTAAGAAAAATCTAAAGGAACAAAAATTTTTGTTCCCAACAAAGAAAAGAGTAAATCAGAGATATCATTTAAGATACTTACCATCTTTTCCTATTTTTCCTGAACCATTTAGAATATATATCCCAGCAGAGTTCTTTTTAACAAAAAATGTTATTGAATCCCCCTTCACATCAATACTGTTCCCTGTTACAGCATCTACATAATGACCCTTTTTAACATTCCTTATTGTAATTGTCTCTCCATTAAGAGTGATATTGTTTGGATCTCCAACAGATAAACCTACAGCAACATAACTTTCACCATTATTATAGTTTCTTGTAAAACTTATTCCTGAACCCCACTCATTTACATCACCCATAACCCCTTTTTGTAGAGCTGGAGTTGCTCTTCTTATCTCATTTAATCTTTTTATATGTTGAAATAAAGGATGAGATTTAGTTGTATTTATTACTCCTGCCTCTAAATAGTCTCCAAAGTATGCACGACCAGTTGTTTCAAGTGTGTCACTATTTCCAACTATATCCTGAGGCATCCCTTTTTGAAACTCAATCTCTTCACCATAATATAAACAGGGAATTCCTCTAATTGTCCAAAGAAGATTGTATGCAGCAGCTGCCATCCACTGCTCCCCTCTAAATCTATCTCTAAAATCATTATCTGGACCAACATCATGATTCTGAAGAAATGTTATAAGTTTTGTTGCATCACCATAAACATAGTCTCTTGTTAACACTCCACCAATTCCACCATAACTTCCACGACTTACATTATCTCTAAATGTTGAAAATAGACCAAAGTCTAAAACAGAGAAGCCTGAATCATCTCCTGATGGTGAGTATAAATCGTTTCCTGTTCTTGTATACCACCAAGGTCTTAAATCTGATGGACCATTATCATCACCAAAAAGGTTTCCCCAACCTGTCCCTTTTACTAAATTCTCACCAAAAACAAATAGTCCAGGTCTATATGCTTTCCAGTTGTTAACATACTCAAGAAGATTACCCCTTTCAAGATGTTTTACTGTGTCTAATCTTATTGCATCAATTCCCATATCTAAATATTGATGAATTGCACCATTAAGATAATCTTTAACATTTTGATTCTCTGTTGCAAGATCTATACAGTCTCCTGCTAAATGCTTTTGCTGTATTGCAGATGGGTTTTCCCAATCTCCTCCAGCCATAAAACCTGATTGATGATACCATTCAGATAGAGATGTTAAGTCTGCTAAATCTATTCCAAAAAATCTATTTGGATTATAACCAGCTAATGGAACTGTTGTATCTGTTTTTGGATCTACAAGAGAAACAACTCCCTCTGCATCAGAGTTATGTCTCTCTCTAAACCACTCTGGAGCAACAGGATTATCATTATCATCTCTATATAAAGATTTATAATCTCCTAAATTTCCCTGATATGGTCCATTATCAATGCTTCCTTGTGTTGAACCTTGAGGAACATAATATTTTATAGGAAGATGAGGAATCCAAACTTGACCTCTGATACCATATTGAGAGGAGTGATTTATAACAACATCTTGAATAACTTTGATTCCTCTCGCATGTGCCTCATTTATAAAATCTTGATATGTTGCATCAGGAGATTCAAGTCTTTTATCAATTTGATACCAATCATAAGCATGATATCCATGATAATCTAAACCACTTCTATTCTCAACAGGAGGAGTAATCCATATTGCAGTAAATCCCATCTCTGCAATATAATCAAGTTTTTGAATAAGACCTTTAAAATCTCCTCTCCAGTGAGGGTCTGTTGCAACTCCATTCTCATCAAAATGTATTCTATCTCTATTAAAATAGTTGTTTGAGGGGTCTCCATCATAAAAACGAGCTGTTAATAGGAAGTATATTGTCTCTTCTCTAAAGTCACCAAGAGGTTGCTCTCCAATTCTATAAGTAAAATTTCTTGTAGTCTCATTTCCAGCTGCATCAACAACTAAAAATTTAACTGTTTTTGTTTCAGAGATAGTTATAGATGCTCCAGTTAATCCATTAAGTGAATCCCCTTGTGTATATATTTGTGATGAGGATATATTTGGAGTCGAGTTATCTAGTGTATAGTAGGATTTTGTAACTCCCCCTTTGTTATCTGTTATAGTGAACGTTACATCTATTGGGTTTGGATAAACACCTGGTTGAAGAGATGCAACAATTTGCGGTGGAGTTATATCCATATTCTGGTCAATTGTAAAAGAGAATCGAGAAATAGCTCCTCTAACAGAGTCTCTATTAACACCAAAAGCACGAATCTCCATTGTTCTATCAACAACTATCTGGTTTTGATAAACTAAACTAGATGTTGATGGCTCTGTAGAGTCTATTGTGTAGTAGATTATATCATCAGAGTTACTTCCTCTAAGTGTTACATTCTGAGTTTCTGGATATACTCCTGCAATAGGAGATGCTGTTATAACTGGAATCTCTGCTTGCTCTGGGTCTTGATCATACCAAGCACCATCTTTATACCAACCCTCACTAGATCTTGTTAAATCTGTTGTCTGTTTTCCTGAACCATCATTAAAAACAATTTTTGCACTATCTGCACCCTCTATAAGATAGAAATACCATCCATCTCCAACAGATTCCATTAAAACTCCAGGCCAAGTTGTCTCTCCAACATCTGGATTAGTGTTCCAATAGTGAATATTTACTGAATTGCTCCAATCGGAAGGCTTTTTAAAATGAACTGCTAATCCATTCCAATCAGGAATACAGCTTAAACCACTTGAGTGATAGCCATCATTACAGTTACATTTTGGAGCACTATTCTCAACAACACAAACTCCATAACCACTACAGTTTATATTTTCACAATAGTTAACAACATCCTGAACACAATTTAATCCATCTGCATAGTATCCCTCATTGCAGTTACATTTTGGAGAACTATTCTCAACAACACACTCTCCAAAACCTCCACAAGTTATATTTTCACATAAATTAACAATATCTTGAACACAACTTAATCCATCTGCATAGTAACCCTCTTCACAATTACATTTTGGAGAGTTATCCTCAACAACACATTCACCATGATTTGAGCATAGAACAGAATCACAAGGGGTGTCAGGATTAAAGTCATACCAAATACCATTTTTAAACCAACCATTTTTAGCTCTAGTTAAATCATCTGTTTGATTCACTCCATCATTAAAAATAATATTAGCAAAAACTACATTTTGAATAGTATAGCTATACCAATTACCACTAGAGTTACTCATTACTAAACCTGGCCAGAGAATAGAGTCTGTTGCTGGAGTGGTATCCCAAAAGTATATATTTACAGAGCTACCCCAACTATCTGGTTTATAAAAGTTTATAACAAGATTATTCTCCTCAACTCTCTCTTTTATCACATAACTAGAGCTAACCTCTTTTGAGTAGTTTAAACCATCTTTTGCAATAGCTTTAACTGTATATGTTCCCGCTTGAAGTGTTAGTGGTGCAACATATTTTATACCTAAAGTTTTAGGATCATCACCATTTGTTGTGTATAAAATATCATAGTTTTTCTCTTGAGATATTGTTATTGATACTCCCTCATCATATTCACCCGATTGAGGTGAGAATATTGGTTCTGCTACTGTTGTTGAACTATTTTTTTCATCATCACAACTCCAAAAAATAGTTGAGAAAATCATAAAAAGATAAAAAAGTTTTCTCATTTTAAACCTCATAAAAGAATTTATTTAATATAAAGAAACAAACAGCAATTTATTACAAACTAAAGTTAAATAGATAATTTATTATCAATAAAAAAATGATTTAAATTATAACTAAAGTTTAAATTATTAAACTCATTAATAGTCTGACTCTATCCTAATTTTAATTTATTTGCAACTTTTTGTGAAAAAAATATGATTTTAAAACAAACTTTTATTTTGTGTAGTTTATAAAAACTAAAATAAATAGCTATTTAGTAACTATTTAATCCATTTTTTTCGTTTAAAATAAAGTATCATAAAAATCAAAACAGAAACCATTATAGCCAAAATAACAAAATATCCATAGTTAGTATGTAACTCTGGCATATTATCAAAATTCATACCATATACTCCTGCTATAAATGTTAATGGTATAAATATTGAGGCCATAATTGTTAAAACTTTCATTATCTCATTTGTTTTGTTTGATATATTATTCATATACAGATCTAATAGTGCATATATACTCTCTCTTAAACTATCTGTTGAATCAACAACCATTATTGTATGGTCATAAAGATCTCGAATAAATAGTTTTATATCATTTGAGACTATTGGCTCATCAAGTTTTTCAAAAGAGTTAACAACCTCTCTCATTGGAGATATAGATCTTTTAAAAAGAATAACCTCTCTTCTAACTTTATAAAGCTGTTCTAACTTTACATTATCCCCATTTTCAAACAGTTCTGTCTCAAGTGAATCTAATTTATCATTAAACTGTTCAGATATAACGATATAATGGTCTGTAATTGAATCTAAAATAGCATATAAAAGATAGTCTGAGCCACGTTTTCTTATTGTTCCAATTCCCTCTTTTATTCTCTTTTTTAAGCCATTAAAAATATCTGTCTCTCTCTCTTGAAATGTTATAATAAATCTATCTTTTCTGATAATAGTTAACTGTTCATCCTCTATATTTTTCTCAATAGAGTTAAAATTAAAAACTCTTGTTACAACATGAATATAGTCTGAATGAATCTCTATTTTTGCTCTTTGACCAACACTTAAAATATCCTCAATTGTAAGTTTATGAATGTTAAAATTTAGAGTTAACTCCTCAATAAATTTTTCATCATGAATTCCATCTATATTAATCCATATATTTAAACTATTTTTCTCTCCCTTTTTTGAATCAATAGATTTTATATAGTTTTTTAAATCATCTATAGTATTAAAAACTATCTCTTCATAGCTTTTTTCTGAATATTGAGTAACTGTTATATTTAGATTATCTGTTTTTTTTATCCCTGTAAATACTGCTGTACCTGGTGCAAGACCAAATTTAGATTTGTTCATAGATTTTTTAGCCATAACTCCTCAAATAGCAGTTTATAACATACTGATTGTTAAAAATATTTATTCAAAAGTCAACTATTAAAATATTTTTTATTTAAGAAAAACAATTGCAAAAATTTAGATATATAATATAATAGGAGTGAGTAGATTTGTAGGAGTTTAAAATGTGTTCTGATTTTGGGAGATATATCAATCCATTTACCGATTTTGGTTTTAAAAAACTATTTGGTGAAGAGAACAGTAAACCTCAATTAATCTCATTTTTAAATGCCTTTTTAGAGTTAGAAAAAAAAGATAAAATAGTTGACTTAGAGTTTAAAAATTTAGAAAAATTAGGATTAAATATAATAGACAGAAAAGCAATTTATGATATCTACTGTTTAGATGAGGGTGGAAATCATATTATTGTTGAGTTACAAAAAGCAAAACAGAACTGGTTTAAAGATAGAATGGTTTATTACTCCTCTTTTCCAATTCAGGAGCAGGGTGTAAAAGGTGCATATTCTGATGAAAAAGAGAGAAATAGTAAAAAAAGTTGGAACTTTAAACTAAAAGCTGTCTATTGTGTTGGAATATTAGATTTTGAGTTTTCTGAAGCAACAAAAAATGAGATTGAGATAGTAAAAGAGAGTTATCTACACATTGTGAAACTAAAAGATCAACATAATAATATTTTTTATGACAAATTAACATTTGCCTTTGTTGAGATGCCAAAATTTAACAAAAAAGAGAGTGAGCTTGTAACTTACTTAGACAAATGGTTCTATTTTCTGAAAAATCTTGATAGTTTGGATGATATTCCTTTAATTTATAAAGATGAAAAAGTAATAATAGATGCTTTTAAAAAAGCTGAATATCTTAATTTACCAAAAGAGGATAAAGATAGTTATTTTCAAAGTTTAAAAGTTTACAGAGACTTGCATAATGTTATTGATACTGCCGAAAACGAAGGCTTTAAAAAAGGAAAAGAAGAGGGAAAGATTGAGGGTAAAATTGAAGGTAAGATTGAAGGTAAAATTGAGATTGCAAAAAAAATGTTAAAAAAAGGCTCCTCTATTGAAGATATTTCAGAAATAACAGAGCTTTCAATAGAGGAGATTGAAAGAATAAAAAAAGAGATGGAGAGTTAAAAGCTTTTTTTATTTTAATAAAAAATTAAAAATAGAAGCTAACAGATTCGAGTCTACGTTTTAATTCAGTAAAAACATCATCCTCTGTTCTATTTTGGGTCTCAAATGTTACAGAAAATCGGATAAAGGCTCCCTCTTCATCCCAAGGAACACTTGATATATGAAGCTCTTTTATAAGATATTGACAAAAATCCTCTCCTGAATTAAAGGTAATTCCATCTTTTACCCCTTTGGGTATTGGAAGATAAAGGAAAAATGTTCCTCCAGGTACTTTTGCATCAAAACCAATTGATTTTAATATCTCAACAAGCTTTTTATGACGTCTTAAATATTTTTCACGAATTGGTTTTGTAAACTCTGGATGTTGAAGAGCAAATACTCCAGCCTTTTGAATTGCTAAAAATTGTCCTGAATCATAATTATTTTTTGAGTGTTTAAAAAGATCTAATCCTAAAGAGTTTCCAACAACAAAAGCTAATCTCCAACCAGTCATATTAAAAGCTTTTGATAGTGAATGAACCTCAACACCAACCTCTTTTGCTCCCTCAATTGATAGAAAACTTAGTGTTTCTCCAACAAATTGTAAATCACCATAGGCTGCATCTGCAATAACAAAAACATTATTCTCTTTTGCAAATTTAACAACTTTTTTATAAAACTCTTTTGTTGCAATAGCTCCAGTTGGATTGTTTGGATAGTTAAGATATAGTATTTTAGCTCTATCTAAAACATCTTGAGGAATATTATCTAAATCTGGTAAAAAACTATTCTCCTCTAATAAGGGAAGAGGATAGACTTTTCCACCCATCCACTCTGTATGAGCACCTAAAACAGGATAGCCTGGAGATGTTATAAGGGCATAATCATCAGTGTCAATAAAAGCAGCAGGGAAAAATGCAAAAGCATTTTTACTACCAATTGCATGGGTTATCTCTTTTGATAAGTCCAATCCATCAACACCATAAACATCTTTCATATATTTAATTGCAGCTATTTTAAACTCTTCACAACCATTATCTGCATATCCACGATTTGAATAAACCATACTCTCTTCATAAAGTTTATCAATAATTGGTTGCTCTGGCATTCCATCTGGTTCACCAATACCAAGGTCTATAATAGGAATTTCAGGACTCCTTCTCATTGCCTCCTCTTTGGCACTTTTTATTTTCCCAAATTTATACTCACCACTATTTTTACCAAACTCCTCTCCACCAAAACGTTTTGATATTAATTTATAAATATTCATTTCACCTCATAAAAAATAAAAAGCTCTATCTTTTTAATTGTTTTTATTAGAATTGTCAAATAATTAAATTTAAGAGAGATACTCAATTTCAGTTTTAAACTGTTTTTTATATTTTTATAAACCAATATTACAATGCTTTAATATCTTGATTTAATGGTATTTTTATATTATAAGTATTTTTTATGTTTTATTGCCTTAATATCTGTTTTTTAATTTTAAAAAATTAAAATATTTTTAGGATTTTTATGAAAAAAATAGTGTTTTTTTTAATACTCTTTACTTTTATCTCCTGTTCAAAAAGAGAGGTAGAGTTTCAAACAATATCCTTTTGGGGAATGGGAACATCACTATCTATTACTTATGAGGGCTCTAAAAACCTCAAATTAGAGGAGGAGATTAAAAATTATATAAGAGAGTTTGAAAAAGAGGCAAGCTATCATAATCCTGAAAGTAAAATATCTGAAATAAATAGGGTTGGATATCAAAAAGAGATTCAAATATCCAATGAATTATGTCAAATTATTGAGAAATCTATTCAATTTGCAAAAGATACAGATGGAGCATTTGATATAACATATAAAAGTGAGGGTTTTTTATGGGATATTGAAAAAGAGAGTGTTCCAACAGATAGTGATGTTATAAAATATAAAAAACTAATTGGTATTGATTTATTAAATGTAGATTGTAATAAAAATAGTGTTTCAACAAAAAAAGAGGGGGTAAAAATTGATGTTGGTGGAGTTGCAAAAGGTGCTGCAATTGATAAAACCTCTCTTATTTTAAAAAAATATAATCAAAAAAACTACTTAATAAATTATGGTGGTGATATTCTTGTTTGTGGAAAAAAAAGGGGAAAAAATTGGAAATTGGGAATAAAAGACCCTTTTAAAAAAAATGAATTTTTCAAAATAATTGAATTTGATAATAAATCGTGTTATAGTAGTGCGACTTCTGGTGACTATGAGAGATATTTTATTAAAGATGGGAAAAAATATTCACATATTATAGACCCTAAAACAGGATATCCAGTTGATGGAGCTCATTCAGTCACAGTTATTGCTGATAATGCAACTATTGCAGATACTCTTGCAACAGCAATATCAGTTCGTCATTATGATGAAGATTTCATAAAAAAGATTATGAAAAAGTTTAATGTTAAACTATATCTTTTATCTGGAAAGTCTCTTAATTTAAAAGAGTATTTTCCATAAATACTTCAGCTATATTATTTTATTTGAATAAAAATATATTCAAACTAAAGAGTGTAAAATGGTAATTATTGTATTTATTATAGCAAATTTCCATAATATTATTTGCTAACAATACAGTTATTGATAAATATCTAGTTTTTTAAGATAAGGATTATGATGAGAGAGGTTATTGAACATTTTGGTGTGGTTGAAAATATTATTGATGATAAAATTATTGTCTCTGTTATTACAAAATCTGCCTGTGCCTCCTGTCATGCAAAAGGTGCCTGCTCTATTGCTGATTTAAAAGAGAAAGTGATTGAGGCAAAAGCAACGAATGGAGAGATTTTTAATAAAGGTGATAAAGTTATTGTTCAAATGGAGCAAAAACTTGGTTTTTTAGCTCTATTTTTAGGATATCTATTACCCTTTATTGTTGTTATAACTGCTTTACTTATATCATCTGCTATATTTACAGAGCTTATTGCTGCAGTTGTGTCTCTTCTGTTTTTAGTAATATACTATTTATCTTTATATTTTTTAAGAAAAAGATGGAAAAATACTTTCCAATTTATAATTAGAAAGGCTGGTGATGAAAATATATCTCATCCCCTTTAAAAATTTTGCGTAACTTAAAATAGTTAGATAAATTTTATTTATATTTTTTTAAAATAGATATCTTGATTTGAAATTTTCAAATGATAAAGGTGTATAGGAGTTACAAATGGACACTATTATTGTAGCATCCCTTGTCTCTCTTGGGGGAATCGGTTTTTTTGCTGCTGTTCTACTTTTTGGTGCAGCAAAAAAATTTAAAGTTGAAGAGGATCCTAAAATAGATGAGGTGAATGAGATTCTTCCATCTGCAAACTGTGGTGGATGTGGTTATGCAGGATGTAGAAATTTTGCAGAGGGAATTGTTAAAAACAGATCTCTTGATGGTTTTTTCTGCCCAGTTGGTGGAAATGAGTTAATGAAACAGATTGCAGAGATAATGGGCCTAACAGCACAAGAGAAAGAGCCAATGGTTGCTGTTGTTAGATGCTCTGGCTCTTTTAAAAACTCTCCAGCTAAAAATCAATTTGATGGAGTTTCAAGCTGTAAATCTGCTCACATGCTTTATGCAGGACCAGGTGGTTGCCCAAATGGTTGTCTTGGACTTGGAGATTGTGTTACATCTTGTCCTTTTGATGCAATTAAAATCTCTTCCGAAACAGGTCTTCCTATTGTTGATGAAGAGAAATGTACTGCTTGTAATAATTGTGTTGTTGCCTGTCCTCGCTCAATTATTGAGCTTAGGAATAAGGGCAAGAAAAATAAAAGAGTCTTTGTTTCTTGTATTAATAAAGAGAAAGGGGCTGTTGCAAAGAAAAACTGTTCTGCTGCATGTATTGGTTGTGGAAAATGTGTTAAAGAGTGTCCTTTTGATGCTATAGTTCTTGAAAATAACTTAGCATATATCGATTTTGAAAAATGTAAACTTTGCAAAAAATGTGTTCCTGTTTGTCCAACTGGTGCTATTCTTGCTATAAATTTTCCCGAACCAAAAAAAATTGAATCTACAGATAAAAAAGAGAAAATTGAGTTAAACAAAAAAGATTCACTTAACACTCCAAACTCCACTCAAAAAAACATGAATAACAATGAGAATAAAACTAAAGCATCTGATAGTGAAAATAACTCAGATAAAAAAGAGTTGGTTGTGGAGGAGAAATGAGTATATTAAAAACATTTAAATTAGGTGGAATTCATCCAAAAGAGGGAAAACTATCTGCAAACTCTCCTATTAAAAATTTTCCACTTCCAAAAACTGTCTATATACCTGTTTCACAACATATTGGTGCTCCTGCAACAGTTCTTGTTGCAAAAGGTGAAAATGTTAAAACTGGTCAACTTATAGCAAAAGGAGAGGGTTTTATTTCAGCTAATATACACTCAAGTATTACAGGAAAAATAGCTAAAATTGATGAGATTGTAGACTCCTCTGGATATCCTAAAAAAGTTATTGTTATTGATAGAGCAGATGAGGAGATTTGGTGCGATAATATAAGTGATTCAGATCCAAACACAACAAAAGAGTTCTCTCCTGAAGAGGTAAAACAGAAAATGAGAGAGGCTGGAATTGTTGGTTTAGGTGGAGCAACTTTTCCTAGCCATGTTAAAATGAGTGTTCCAGAAGGAAAAACAGCAGAGTATCTTATTATTAATGGTGTAGAGTGTGAACCATATTTGACATCAGATCATCGTTTAATGTTAGAGAAAGGAGATGAGATTCTTAAAGGAATCTCCATCATGATGAAAACTTTAAATACAAAAAAAGCACTAATTGGTATCGAAAATAATAAAAAAGATGCAATTGAACATCTTCAAAAACTATCAAAAAACTACTCTGGAGTAGAGGTTGTTCCTTTAAAAGTTCAATATCCTCAAGGTGGTGAAAAACAACTTATTGATGCTCTTATTAAAAGAGAGGTTCCATCTGGAAAACTTCCAATTGAGGTTGGTTGTGTTGTTCAAAATGTTGGAACAGCTTTTGCAGTTTATGAAGCACTTTATAAAAATAAACCACTTATAGAGAGAGTTGTAACTGTAACAGGTGATAGTGTAAAAGAGCCATCAAATTTTCTTGTAAGAATTGGAACCCCTATTGAATCTCTAATTGAGGCTGTTGGTGGTCTTCCTGAAACAGTTGCAAAAGTTATTAATGGTGGTCCAATGATGGGAAAAGCATTAAGCAATCTATCTGCACCAGTAACAAAAGGAACATCTGGAATTCTTTTAATTGATAAAAAAGAGGCCTCCAGAAAAACTTCAAAAAATTGTATTAGATGTGCACGTTGTACAATGGTTTGTCCAATGGGTCTTGCTCCTTATCTACTTGAAAATTTAGCAAATAGAAAACTATTTGAATCATCTGAAAAAGAGGGAATTATGGATTGTATTGAGTGTGGTTCCTGTAGCTATACTTGCCCAGCAAATAGACCTCTTTTAGATATTATAAGAGTTGGTAAAGGTGAGGTTAATACACTTAGAAGAAAAAGGGTACAAAAATAGTTTAAGAGGATAAAAATGGGTCAATCACAACTAATAATTTCACACTCACCACATATAAAGGGTAAAGACTCCATTGAGTCAATTATGTATGGTGTTGTTATAGCAATGCTTCCAGCTCTTTTGGCTTCAGCATGGTTTTATGGTATTGGAGCACTAAAAGTTGTAATATTTTCAGTTATATTCTGTGTAATATTTGAATATTTAATTCAGAAATTTCTCCTTAATATTGAGTCAACAGTAAAAGATGGTTCTGCTATTGTCACAGGTATTCTTCTTGGATTCAATCTACCAAGCTCTCTTCCCATTTGGATGGTTGGAGTAGGTGCTTTAGTTGCAATTGGAATTGCAAAACTCTCATTTGGTGGATTAGGGAAAAATCCATTTAATCCAGCATTAGTTGGGCGTGTTTTTCTTCTTGTCTCATTTCCAGTTGAGATGACAAGTTGGCCACGACCACTTGATACAAGAACAATGTTATCTATTCCAGATGCTTTAACTGGTGCAACACCCCTTGGATTAATAAAAGAGGGGGTTGCAAAAGGTGAACCAATTGCTGAAATTATGAAACATGCACCATCTCATTTAGATGCACTTTTTGGTGCGATAGGTGGTTCTGTTGGTGAGGTTTCTGCTTTAGCTCTTATTGTAGGTGGATTATATCTTTTATATAAAAAAATAATAACTTGGCATATACCAATCTCTTTTTTGGGAACTGTTGCCCTTTTTAGTGGAGTATTTTGGTTAATTCAACCAGAAAAATATGTAGATCCACTATACCATCTTTTAACTGGAGGTATTCTTCTTGGAGCTTTTTTTATGGCAACTGATATGGTAACATCTCCTATGAGTAAATTGGGAATGATATTTTTTGGTACTGGTGCAGGATTAATCACAATATTAATCCGTCTATTTGGTGCATATCCAGAGGGAGTCTCTTTTGCTATACTAATAATGAATGCACTTGTTCCACTAATCAATATTGCATTCAAACCAAAACGTTTTGGGGAGGTGAAAAATGGCTAAAAAAGAGTCCACTTTAGTTGGTATGTTATTATCTTTAACACTTATATCTGCAATTGCTGCACTATCTCTTGGTTTTACATATAAGGCAACACTTGGCCCAATAACAAAATCAAAATTAGAGAAAAAACTTGCAGCAATTAAAGAGGTTGTACCTTTATTCAATAATAACCCAGATGCTGAAAAATATACAGTAGAGGGTTTTGATGGATTAGAGTTCTATCCAGCTAAAAAAGATGGTATTTTAGTTGGAACAGCTATAAAAACCTTTACAAAAAAGGGATTTAGTGGTGAATTTTGGTTAATGATTGGATTTTTACCAGATGATACAATTAATAATATATCAGTATTGGAGCATAAAGAGACTCCAGGTTTAGGAAGTAAAATGGAGAAAGACTCTTTTAAAAATCAATTTAATGGTAAAAATCTTGATAATTTCAATGTAAAAGTAAAAAAAGATGGTGGTGATGTTGATGCAATAACAGCATCCACAATAAGTTCAAGGGCATTTGGTGATGCTGTTCAACGAGCATTTAATGGTTTAAAAAAAGGGGGTAAACAATGAGTATTATTAAAGAGTTTACCAAAGGGATAATAAAAGAGAATCCAGTTTTTGTTCTTCTTTTAGGAATGTGTCCAACATTGGGAGTTACAACATCTGCTAAAAATGGTTTAGGTATGGGTTTAGCAACAATGTTTGTATTAATTGCATCAAATTTAGTTGTATCATCAGTAAAATCACTAATTCCTGACAAAGTTAGAATTCCAGCCTTTATTGTTATTATTGCCTCTTTTGTAACAATAGTTGATTTATCAATGGCTGCATATTTACCAGCACTTCACTCTCAATTGGGAATATTTATTCCTCTTATTGTTGTAAACTGTATTATTCTTGGTCGTGCAGAGGCATTTGCATCAAAAAATTCACCAATTGCATCAATTATAGATGGAATTGGAATGGGATTGGGATTTACTTTAGCATTAACCCTTTTAGGAGCTGTTAGAGAGATTTTAGGAAGTGGTTCTATTTTCGATTTTAGATTTCTACCAGAGAATGCAAATACAATGTTACTTTTTGTAATGCCTCCAGGAGCATTTATTGCTTTAGGTTTTTTAATTGCAATTGTAAATAAAATCAAAAAGGCTTAGGGGGAGATTATGGAATATATTGTAATTATTATTGCTGCAATATTTGTAAATAATGTTGTATTTGCACAGTTTTTAGGTATTTGCCCATTTTTAGGTGTTTCAAGTAAAATATCAACATCTGCTGGAATGGGTGGTGCAGTTCTTTTTGTTATGACCATTGCAACAATTGTGACTTGGACAATCCAAAAAACTATTTTAGTTCCATTTGGAATTGAGTTTATGCAAACAATAACATTTATTCTTGTTATTGCCTCATTAGTTCAAATGGTTGAGATTATATTAAAAAAAATATCACCTTCACTATATCAGGCATTAGGGATATTTTTACCACTTATAACAACAAACTGTGCTGTTCTTGGAATTGCAATTCTTGCAATTCAAAAAGATTATAATCTTGTTAAAAGTGTTGTTTTTGCATCATCAACAGCAATTGGTTTTGCGTTAGCTCTTATTATTTTTGCAGGATTAAGAGAACATCTTGATGGAATGGATGTTCCCAAAGGAATGAAAGGGGTTCCTATTGCATTGATAACAGCTGGTCTTATATCACTTGCTTTTATGGGTTTTGCTGGTCTTGTTTAAACTTTTTTAATCAATTAATAGACAAAAAATAAAAAATGTAGTATATTTTTTAACTATTTGAATAGTTTTAAAAAGATATTTCATCTTTTTTATAGGTTTTATTACTAATTTTTTATGAGGAGTTATGGTATTAAATTTTATTCTATTAGTTGTTGGTTTTGTTATTCTTATTATGAGTGGTGATAAACTTGTTGATGGTGCTGTTGCAGTTGCAAACAAAGCAAAAATATCTCCACTTGTTATTGGTATGACAATTGTTGCATTTGGAACATCTGCACCAGAGCTTATTGTAAATATACTTTCAGCTGTTAAAGGAACAACAGATTTAGCTGTTGGTAATATTATTGGAAGTAATATTATTAATGTAATGATTATTTTAGGGGTAACAGCCATAATATATCCGCTATCTGTTCAAAAAAATACAACTTGGATTGAGGTTCCACTTAGTTTACTTGCAGTTGTTATGGTTTTTGTTTTAGGTAATGATGTTTTAATAGACAGAGCATCTGAATCTGTACTTACCAGAAGTGATGGTATTGTTCTTTTAGCCTTTTTTGTTGTTTTCCTCTACTACTCTTTTAGTATTGCTAAAGATGGTGGTGATGATGAGGTTGATATTCCTCAAATTAAAACTTTTTTAGCAATTATTTTTATTTTAGGTGGAGTTTTAGGACTATTTTTAGGTGGAAAACTTATTGTAGATTCAGCAGTATCTATTGCAAAAGATTTTGGAATGAGTGAAAAATTTATTGGATTAACAATTGTTGCACTTGGAACATCTCTTCCTGAACTTGTAACATCAGTTATTGCTGCAACAAAGAAAAACAGTGATATTGCTATTGGAAATGTTGTTGGAAGCAATATTTTTAATGTGTTTATGGTATTAGGAATTAGCTCGATTATAACCCCAATAAAACTTACAGCATCAACTAACATTGATATATTAATGGCTATATTTGCAAGCTCATTAATGTTTATGTTTATATTTACAAGAGATAAAAATCGCTCAATTGATAGAGTTGAAGGATCTATATTTGTCCTTTTATATGCTGGATATCTTGGTTATTTAATTTATAATATATAAAATAATACCAATCTTGCATTAGCCTATTTTAAGTTTTTACAACTATTTTTATTGATTACAACTTGTGTAACATAGAAAAATCAATGTTTTTATTGATTACAACTTGTGTAACATAGAAAAATCAATGTTTTT
>JAFGXH010000083.1 GCA_016936735.1 bacterium | reverse complement strand
ATTTATTGCATTAGCAATATCACTTATAACAGATTTAAAAACAAGAAAAATTCTAAATATTGTCACTTATCCTGCAATTATTTTAGGACTACTACTAAACACTATTTTTGGTGGAGTTGGAGGTCTTAAATTCTCTGCAATTGGATTTGTTATTGGATTTGTTATATTTGGAACTCTTAATTTTCTTGGTGCAATTGGAATGGGTGATGTAAAATTAATGGCTGCAATTGGAGCACTTAAAGGTGGAATGTTTGCTCTATTTTCAATAATATATATTGGTCTTGCAGGTGGAATTTTAACAATTTTATATTTGATAATAAAGGGAAATTTAGGGATTGTATTACTCCAAACACTATACTTGACATTCTCTCCATTTTCAAAAAAAGTTAAAAATAGAGTAAAAGAGATGCCTAAAATCTATCTTCCTTATGGTCCAGCAATGATTTTAGGGGTTATTTGGTACTATCTTTCCCAATATATAAATATTGGTGTTATTTAATGGTGTTTTATGGATAAGAATTTAGAACAATTATTTAGCAAAAAAGTTGAAAAAGTAGTAAAAAGTTTAGAAAAAAATGGAATAAATGCAACATACTTAAAAACAAAGTCTGAAATAGTTCCATTTTTAAAAGAAAAAATAGAGAAAAAATCATCTATCACAGTTGGAGGATCTATGACCCTTTTTGAAACAGGTGTGATTGATTTTTTAAGAACAGGAGATTTTGAATTTTATGATAGATATAAATCTGGTATATCTATTGAAGAGATAGAGGATATTTATTTAAAAGCATTTCAAGTAGATTACTATCTCTCAAGCTCAAATGCAATAACTGAAAATGGTGAACTATATAATGTTGATGGAAGAGGAAATCGAGTTTCTGCAATTATTTATGGACCTAAAAAGGTTTTTATAATAGTTGGAATCAATAAAATTGTAAAAGATATTGATGCTGCAATTAAAAGAAATGAGGAGATTGCAGCACCAGCAAACACAATTAGACTTAATAAAAAAACTCCTTGTGCAACTATTGGATACTGCATTAATTGTGAATCACCAGATAGGATCTGTAATGTTTATACTATTATTGGAAAACAGAATATAAAAAATCGAATAGAGGTTATTATTATTGGTGAAAATTTAGGTTATTGATTTTCACTTTTAACTCTAAATGAGATTTTATGAAAAATAGAGTATAATAATGGAATTACAAGAGTTGTTAATAGTGTTGCAAACATTAAACCAAATATTAAAGCAATAGCCATTGTTTCCCATAATGGTCCACCACCAACCCAAAGAGGTATTAAACCACCAACTGTTGTTAATGTTGTTAACATAATAGGTCTTAATCGTTTTTGAGATGCCTCAATAACTGCTTGAGATGGAGTTAATCCATAATCCTCTATCTCTATTCTAATTCTATCCATTAAAACATTAGCATTATTTATAACAATACCTGAAAGAGAGACAACTGCTAAAAGAGTCATAAAACCAAAATATGAATTGGCTGCCAAAAGACCAATAACAACACCTATAAATCCTAATGGAACTGTTAACAGAAGAATAATTGGTTTTTTAATAGAGTTAAATTGGATAACAAGCAAAAGAATTATAATTAAACCTGTAATAGGCATCTTATCTCCAATAGATTTATTGGATTTTTCAGACTCATAAGCCTCTCCACCTAATTGAGTTTTACAACCTCTACCACAAATAGCTTTCTCATTTTTATCTAACCAAGGTTTTATTATTTGATTAATTGAATCTGCTCTAACTCCAGGAAAAAGACCAGCTTGAACAGTTATAGTTCTATACCTATCTCTTCTTACAATTTTTGATGGTTGAAATTGAGGTTCAATTGATGCAATCTGTTTTAAAAGAATAGAGTCTCTACTTGTTATTGAGTGAATCTCAATATTTTCCAAATACTCTATATTATCTCGATCCTCATTCTCTAATCTTAAAGTTATTGGAATAACATTCTCATTCTCTCTATATTGTCCAACCTCAAAACCAGTTAGAGCAGTTAATAATGATATCGAAACATCTTGACTTGTTACACCTGCTCGATATGCTCTCTCTTGATCTATTTTTATTTTAAGTTTTTTAGATTGAGCACCCCAATCATCTGTTACAAATAGAATTCCCTTCTCCTCTTCAAGTCTATTTTTTAAAGAGTTAACCATATCGTAGATTTTTTTCATATCTGTTCCAGATACTCTTATCTCAATTGGATAATCAAGAGGCATTCCATTTGGAATTGGTTTAATATTAGCAATAATCTCAGGAAACTCTTTATCACAATACTGCTCTATTTTCTCTTTTAACATAGGAAGTTCATTGACAGATGTTGCCTCAATTAACATTAATGCAATATCCTCTGATGGTGGTTTAGGTAGATGTGTAATAACATATCTAGGTGCACTTTCACCAATAAAAGAGGCCCATTTTACAATTCCTTTTGTTCTTGTTTTATTAACTTTTAACTCTTTATCAATAAATGTTTCAATGTTTCTAACAATCTCCTCTGTTCTTTCAATAGGAGTTGAGGGAGGCATTGTAAAGTCAATTGTTAAAATCTCTCTATCTGATGGAGGAAAAAATGCCTTTGGAACCCATCTTGAAGCATAAATAGCACCAGAAAATAGAACAATAATAACAATTACAGATAGAATTTTCGTTTTTAAAATTGTAATTAATATTTTTTTATATACTCTATAAATAATCCCATTATAACTATCCTCTGTTGAAATTGCCCCTTTTACTTTTAAAAATTTAACAGATAGAAGTGGAATAATTGTTAATGATAATAACCAAGAGCTTAAAAGGGTTATTGCAACAACTTTAAATAAAGGAGCTGTATACTCTCCAACAGATGATTCTGCAAGAAATATTGGTAAAAATGCAGAAGAGGTTATTAAAGAGGATATTAATAGTGGTTTTGCTAACTCATTAGATGATAAAAGAGCAGATTCATAAGGGGTTTTTCCAGATTGTACCCCCATCATTATTGATTCTGAAACAACAATTGAGTTATCAACAAGCATTCCAAGTGCTATTAAAAGTGCTCCTAAAGAGACTCTATCAATTCCAATACCCAAAAAATGCATTAATAAAAATGCCATAACAATAACAATTGGAATCATACTGGCAACCATAATACCAGTTTTTAATCCTAAAGCAATTAACATTACAAGTATAACAATAACAACACTTTGAATTAAATTAACCATAAAATCATTGACACTTTTTGATACTACATCCGATTGAAGATATAAAAAATCAATATCTAAACCATATGGTTGCTCTTGTTGTAACTCTGCAGTTATCTTTTTAACTTTATCTCCAAGAGAAATGATATTTCCATTATCTCTCATTGAGATAGCTAAAATAATAGCTTTTTCTCTTGAAACAAATGTTTTGCTTGATGGAGGATCTACATAACCTCTTTTTACTGAAACTAAATCCTTTAAATAATAAACACTTCCCCTATTTGGTAATCTAATAATCATATTCTCTAATTCATCAAGAGACTCAAGATTTCCTGTTGGCTCTAAAATAAGTCTCTCTTTTCCATCTACAATTATTGAACCACCAGGAATAATTACATTTTGAGTATCAAGTAACTGTTTTATGTAAAGTGGAGGAACTCCAAGCTCTGCCAATTTTGCATTTTTAAACTCTATAAAAATTCTCTCTTTTTGATTTCCAACAATCTCGACTTTAGCAACTTCAGGTATTCTTAATAGTTTATCTCTTATATCATCTGCAGTTTTTTTCATCTCATAAAAAGAGTAATCATCACCTGTTATAGAGATTAAAGTTCCATAAACATCCCCAAACTCATCATTAACAAATGGACCATAAATATTTGAAGGAAGCTCCTGCTTTGCTTGATCTATTTTTCTACGAAGTTTATCCCAAATAGGTCTTAAATTTTTATAACTCTCTTTTATATTAACATAAATTGTTGAAACACCTGTTTTTGTTTCACTTTTAACATAATCAAGTTCTGGAATCTCTTGAATCACTTTCTCTAATTTATCTGTTACAAGTTTTTCAACTCTTTCAGGAGATGCTCCTGGAAAAAATGTCATAACCATTGCAGTTCTAATTGTAAATCCAGGATCCTCTGCTTGAGGAATTGATTTAAAAACCAATATTCCACCCAATATTACAAGAATAAGAGCAACAATAGTCACTCTATTATTTTTTAGTGCCCATTTTGTTATCATTATTCCCCCATTTTTGAGTGAAATTGCTCAATGAGTAAAACCTCCTGTCCTGAATGAATTTTTGATACACCAGCAGTAATAACAAATTCACCCTCAGTAACTCCAGAGACTATTTCAACTCCTTGAGATGTTAATTTATCAATAGAAACAGCTCTTTTTTCAACAACTCCTTTTCCATCACTAGTTTTTTTAACAATATAAATAAATTTACCTGATATATCCTGTTGAACAGATGTTGATGGTAGAATAATTTTTGATTCCCCTTTGACCTTATTAGTAAAATCAAGAGTAACTTTTGCAATCATACCTGTTTTTATAGTGGATTTCTCCTCTAATAGCTCTATTGTAACCGGAAATGTTGGTGCATTCTGTTGTGGAGATATACCTATTTTTGATATTTTTCCTTTAAATATTTTTTCTGGAAAAGAGTCGAATAACACATCTACATCACTATTCATTTCAACTAAATTAATAAGAGACTCTGGAACTCCAATTTCAATCTCTACTTTTGCACCATAATTAATTACAACAACAGGATAACCAGCTCCAGTATTTTCATTCTCTTTTCCAATAACATAGGCAACCTCTCCATTATCTGGAGCCTTAATTTTTGCATACTCTATTTGAAGTTGAGCCTGTTGTATTTTAGTTTGAACTGTTTTAATTCCTGCTCTACTCATCTCAAAAGATGTTCTTGCACTCTCAAGGTCATTTTTTGAGGCGTGCTGATTTTCATAAAGAGCTAAGACTCTTTTATATGCAGATTCTGCATGTTTTGCTTGAGCCTCAACATTATTTTGAGCAGCAATTGCCTCTTGTAATTGAAGCTGATATATTTGTGAATCAAGCTCTGCAAGTACCTGATTTTTAACAACTTTATCACCAACTTTAACATGAATTTTCTTTATTGTTCCAGGAATTTTAAAACTTATTTTAGCCTGCTCTTGAGGCATTGCCATTCCAGAAAAAATCCTTTTTTTATCAAGTTCACTTTTTTTAACAGTTATATATTTTACAGGTCTTACTTTTTTTTCAAAAACCTGAACCTCCTCCTTTTTACAAGATGTAAAAAATGGCAATATTAATAGCAAAAAAACTACTCTTCTCATTATCTTCCCCTTAATTTGATTTTTCAAAATAATCTTTTAACTCATGTTCCCATGATTTTTTTGATTTTTCATCAATAATAAATAGTGTTGTTCCAATAGCTCTTTGAAGATCTATTAAATCTAATAAAAAATCATATTTTGCATTCTCTGCAATCTCTTGAGCTATTTTTGTTTTATTTTGTATATCTAAAAGATCTGATATTGATGTAAAACCTTTTGAATAGGCATCTGTTATTAATTTTAAACTTTTTTGTGCTGTTTGATAAACATCACCTGATAATTTTATTGTAGGATATGATACTGCAGTTTTATCCATACAATATCTTACTCTTTGCTCTATTTTCTCTTGAATAGACTGTTGTTGAAGATATAGTTTTTTGATCTCTTTTGAAACTTTATCATCCTCTATCCATTTTTTTCCCTGATCAAATATATCAAGTGACACATTAAGAGCAATACTCCACTCTGTTTTATCTGTTTCAGGAATAAGACCACCAACAATAGACTCAAACCCAGCAGGAACATCAATACTACTTGTCTCTTGATTACTCCATAATCTATGAGATATATTTCCTTGAAGAGCAACAACAGGTGACCAAAAACCTGTTTTTACAGATTTTAAATACCGTTTTTGTGCCTCTATTCCAAGCTCAATCTGTTTTAGTTCAGAGGATTTTTCAATCCCTTTTTTAACCATAAAATTTTTCAATATTTTAAATTTACTTGGATGTAAATAGCTATTAATATCTAAAAAACTGGTTAAAAGTCCACTATCATCTAAATTATTTTCAATAGTATAAACTCTATTTTCAAGAGGTTGATTCATTAATCGATTGAGAGCTGTTTGAGCATGTTTTTTTTGTCCAAGAGCCTTTAATATCTCTTTTTTATCACTTGCTAATTGACTCTCCCATCTATAAATCTCTCCAGGACCAGAGGCCCCTAATTGCTCTCTAAGTTTTGCAATCTCAAGATTTTTATATGTAAGTTTTATATTTTGACGTAAAATTTTTTCATAAACAGAGGCTCTAATGAAATTGATATAGAACTGAGCTGTTTCAACAGCAATATCCTCTTTCATTTGCTGAACTTTAGCATTATCAATATCTTTTAATTTTGATTTTATATCAATATTGGCAAGAGCCTTCTCTGCATAAATCAGTTGAGTCACTTTTAATCCTGCAGATAATGATTTCTCTTTATATAATCCAAAACTTGCATCAGCTCTATCTTTATCAATCCATAAACCTGTTGCAGATAACTCAACTTTAGGAAAATAATTTGATTTTGCCTCTCTTATTGCCTCATCTTTTAAACCACTCTCCTCCATATATAATAATATATCAAGATTCTTAGTTACTGCAACCTCAACAGCCTCTTTTAGAGAGAGTTTTTTGATATCTTTTGGCTCCTCATTTATTAAATCTGACTCTGCAATAATATCCCAAGAGAGATCTAATCCAAAATATCTAATAAGATCCATATTTAAAACAGACTCTATCTCAATATGAGATATTTTAATGTTTTTTTGTATTGGTAGTTGAGATATTGCATTATCAATAATTATTGCAACCCTTCTAAAAATTTGAGATACAGTTTTATCTGTTGTAAAACTTCCAATAATATTAGACTCATTCTCTTCTTTAGAGCTTATTGGAAAATATGAGAATGATGGCTCTTTTTTTGCAATTTGATTTAGTATTTTTGTTAACTCATTATTTTCAGAAAAATAGAAAAAATAGTTAACATTGCTAATATTTTTTATTTGATCTGTTTTAGTATCATTTGAATTCAGATTTTTTAAATAGTTTTCTAAACTATCCTTAGTTATTTCAGATATTTTTATACCATTTTTTGATATAAAATCTTTTATAAATTGAGGAATAATCTCTAAAGTTTGTGGTTCAGCAAAAATAGTTATATTTTCGCTAAGAGTAACTCTTTTTATAAAATTTATCTCATTTTCTATTGAAAAAGGGATAAATATAGAGTATTTGGAGATATTTTTACTTATACTAAATTGCTCATTCTCCTCTGATTTATCATCAATTAGAAAAGGAATAATAGTTTTTTTATTTTGAAAATCAAATTTTTTAGCAATAAATGAGGAGTAAAGTCCCATAGTAATAATAATATCACTATTTTTATCCTCTATTAACTTAGAGAAAATAGATTTAATCTCATCCTCATTAGTTTTTTCAGGAAAAACTCTTCTTTCTACTTTTACTGAATTCTCCTCTCCAATAAAATTTGATATCTCCTCAAGAAGTAATCTCTCCATAAAATCATTTATATGGCTATTTTCATCAAAAACTAAAGAGAGTTTTATCTCTTTTGCTGATAATTGAATTGATAAAATAGCAATAAGAAAAATAATCAACTTTTTCAATCTATCTCCCTCAAATGT
>JAFGXH010000082.1 GCA_016936735.1 bacterium | reverse complement strand
TAAAACTTTTTGTTATAAAATTCAAGCATATTTTTAATAAAATTACATATGCTATAAAATATTACATAATTTTTAGTAAATATTGCTATTATTCTCTCTATTAAACTCTATTTTTCTAAGAATCATTATATTTGTTTATTTATTTTATCCTATTTTTTTAAAGATTTTTTATGAAAATTGATAATCCATCCTCTATTACAACTCTATTTTTTCCACTCCAGCCATTTTTTAGAGCATATTCAATAACTGCTTTTATATATGATGGTTTATTTAAATTTATTGGTTGATATTGATTATTAATTGGGATTCCAACATTCAGAGGATTTCCAATTATTGCATCCTCCCAAGTTCTAAAATTAACAATTAAAAATCGATTTTTATATCCATTCATATAAACTACTATTTTTGAAAAAGATTCATAATTTAAACCTATTTTCTGATATTTGAAACTATGTTTCCAATAGAATAGAGTGTTTTTTATAAATATTTTTCTTAATTTATTTTTCATTTTAAATACCCTTAAAAGCATCCAAATAGGTATGAATTTAAGTTTTTAGGGTTTTAAGAAAAATCTACCAATAAAATAGATGATAATAAAAGACTATTTTTTTGAAGAGTAAAGTGCCTCTGCTTTTTTTACAATTGCCTCTGCTGTAAGATTAAAATATCTCATTAACTCCTCTGGTTTTCCTGATTTGCCAAATTGATCCTCCATTGCAACATAGTCCATTCTTACAGGATACTCTTTTGAAACAACTTCAGATACAGCACCATAAAGACCACCAATATAACTATGCTCTTCAGCAGTCACTATTGCTCCTGTTTTTTTAGCATATTTTACAATAAGCTCTTTATCAATTGGTTTAATACAGGCCATATTTATAACTGCTGCAGATATTTTTTTTTCAGATAACATCTGTTGAGCTTTTAAAGCCTCCTCAACCATTAAACCATTTGCTATAATTGTAACATCATCTCCATCTTTTAATAGATTTCCTTTTCCAATTTCAAAATGGTAATTTTCATCAAAAAGAATCTCTGTATCCATTCTTGAACATCTAACATATACTGGACCAACATACTCTGCAATTGCATTAATCACTTTCTCAGTCTCTGTTGCATCTGCAGGAACAATAACAGTCATATTTGGAATAGTTCTCATAATTGCAACATCCTCAATCGATTGATGACTTCCACCATCCTCACCAACAGAGATACCACCATGAGTTGTAACAAGTTTAACATTTGCTTTTTGATATGCCATAGATTGTCTTACCTGTTCAAATGCTCTTCCTGCTCCAAACATTGAGAATGTTGATGCAAAAGGTATTTTCCCAACTTGAGAAAATCCTGCTGCTGTATCAACCATATTTGCCTCTGCAATACCCATATTAAAAAATCTTTCAGGAAAAGATTTTTTAAATATTGCTGTTTTTGTTGAGCCTGATAAATCTGCATCAAGAACAACAACATTACTATTTTTATGACCAAGTTTTTCTAAAGCTTCACCATAAGCCTGTCTTGTAGCTTTTTTCATTATAATCTCCTATTCAAAAATTGAAAAATCAAAATCTGTAATATTCCACTCCTCAAGAGCTTTTTTAAACTCATCCATTTTTGGAGCTGTTCCATGATATTTTGCCTGATTTTCCATAAAGGAGACACCTTTTCCTTTTACTGTGTGAGCGACAATAACTGTTGGTCTATTTTTTATTGTGAGAGCATACTCAAATGCCTCTAAAATTTGATTCATATCATGACCATCAATTGTTAAAACCTCCCAACCAAAAGCTCTAAACTTCTCATCAACTGGAGAAACAGTCATAACAGATTCAACCCACCCATCAATTTGAAGTCTATTATGGTCTACAACTGCAATAAGATTATCTAATTTATAGTGAGCTGCTGCCATTGCTGCTTCCCAAACTTGACCCTCTTGAATCTCTCCATCACCAAGTATTGCAAAAACTCTATTTGGTTTTCCATCCATTTTTAAACCAAGGGCCATTCCATTTGCCATTGATAATCCATGTCCCAAAGAGCCTGTTGCAACCTCAACTCCAGGACATTTTTTATCAGGATGTCCCTGAAGACGGCTATTGAGTTGACGAAATGTCATTAACTCTTTTTTTTCAATAAACTCTAATTTTGCAAAAACTGAAAAAAGTGCTGGGGTAACATGTCCTTTTGACAAAACAACTCTATCTCTATCAACCCAATTAGGGTCACCCTTTTTTATTTTTGCAATCTCAAAATAGAGGGCAGTCATAACATCAATAACTGATAGGGAACCCCCTGGATGTCCAGATTGTGATTTTACAAGCATAGCAAGAATATCAACTCTTAACTCATTTGCTAACTCTGTTAACCTTTGTACACGTTCTTCCATTTTATATACCTCACTTCAAACTTATACTTTTTAACCTAATTTTCAACTATAATCAATAGAAATATTGTGATTTTTTTATGTTTTATCTTAAAAAAACTATTAAAAAATTAATTATATTTGACAAAATG
>JAFGXH010000081.1 GCA_016936735.1 bacterium | reverse complement strand
TTCCCCCTCTCCAAGTAGTGGAGAGGGGGCTAGGGGGTGAGGGGAAAAGAAAAAATAGTTTTTTATCTAAAATTTAAATTCCGCTGAATAGTTACAATATTTTTCTTAATTTTTAGTAAATAAAATTAAGATTTTTCTTAATTTTTTACTAAATCGTTACTATTTTTTTGTCTATATGGAATTTTTATGAGAAATAGAGTATATATTATTTTATTAACTATATTTTTTAGCCTTAATCTATTCGCAAAAACAACAATAGAGCAGCTTTATGAGAAAAAACTTAAATTTACTCAATCTGGAGAACCATTAATTCTGATTGGTGTTGGTGAGGCTCAATCTGAAATTCAATTAACTCTTTTAGAGGAGCTGTTTATTCAATCTAAATCAAAAAAAGTGGTAAAACTTGAGAAAAATAGTGATATCACAATTAAATATTTAGTAAAAACTAAAGGAGAACGAAAACTCTGGCTTATTATTGATAGTTATCCATACTACTCAGATATAGAATTATCAAAATATGAGGAGTATGTTAAAAATTTTAAAAAAGATAATAAAAATCTTATCCTAAAAGATATTATTGTTGGTAATCTATCTGTTATTGAGGGAAATGTTATTGATATAAGGAAAAAACTTCTTCTTTTTGGCCCTTTTGAGGATGATAAAACTATTCAAAGTATTAAACAGACTCTATATGTAAAAAATAAAATAAAAACAGAGATATATGCAGAGGTTAAATCATATCCATCTGGTAAAATATCTTTATACTCTGAAGATAAACATATTGCAACATTCAATAATATTTTTGAGATTGATGGAAAATCTGTAAAACTTAATAAAATAGATTATGGCTTTGGAAAACCAGCTATACATAACCCAATTTTTGATGGAAAACTATATTTCTCTATAAATTTTAATGAGGGAGTCTCTATTACCAATGAGATTCCAATAGAGACTCTTTTAAGAGGAGTTGTTCCTGCTGAGATTTTTGCATCTGCTCCAATGGATGCTTTAAAGGCTCAAACTGTTGCTGCAAGAACAGATATTTTATCTAAAATTGGAACAAGACACTTCTCTGACCCCTACTATATTTGTGGAACAGTCCATTGTCAAGTCTATAAAGGTGTTCCAATTTATCATAAACGAAGTGATAAAGCTATTGAGGATAGTTTTGGCGAAATTATGATGGATAATGATGGAATAATTGATGCTTATTACTCTGCGAACAGTGGTGGACATACAGAAAACAATGAAAACGTTTGGTTATCAAGAAGTAGAATATCACTTCGTGGTAGAGATGATTTTATAGACTGGGCAAACTCAGGAAAGTTTATGATAGGAATCACAGAGGGGAATGTTAAAGATTTTATTGATAATCCACCAGAAACATACGCATCTGTTCCATCATTTGCAAAAAAGGGTAGTTTTCGCTGGAGAAAATCATATACACTTGAGGAGATACAGAAATTTATTGATAGTTATATTAAAATAAATCATATTGAATCAAAATGTGTTTGGAAAGATTTTAAACCACAGGGAAGAGGAGTAAGTGGAAGAGTTATGGCTCTTAAAACTATCTGTAAAAACAATAAAGATAGCTTTACTGTTTATGGAGAGCTTGAGATAAGAGCTTTTTTAGGATATCTTAAAAGTGCCCTTTTCTATATAGAAAAATCTGATGATAAAATAGATTTTGTTGGAGGTGGATGGGGACATGGAGTCGGAATGTGTCAACATGGCTCTATTGGAATGGCTGAAAAAGGAAAAACATATATAGATATTCTTAAACACTACTATACTGGCGTTGATATTATAAAATTATACAAAAAAGATAAAATAAAAAAATAGAGCAAATGTAATCAAAAATGCTCTAAAAAAATTTTTCATGTATAGTTTGTATTAACAAATGCTCTAAAAAAAATTTTTCATGTATAGTTTGTATTCACAAATGCTCTAAAAAAAAATTTCATGTATAGTTTGTATTCACAAATACTATAAAAAAATTTTTTCATGTATAGTTTGTATTCACAAATGCTCTAAAAAAAATTTTTCATATATAGTTTGTATTCATAAATGCTCTAAAAAAATTTTTCATGTATAGTTTGTATTCACAAATTCTCTAAAAAAAATTTTTCATGTATAGTTTGTATTCACAAATTCTCTAAAAAAAATTTTTCATGTATAGTTTGTATTCATAAATGCTCTAAAAAAATTTTCACTTACTATATTTTTTCTCTTTTTCTTAATTTTAACTCCAATAACCCCCCACCCTAAATCCCTCCCCACTACTTGGAGAGGGACTTGAAGATATTATGATTTCTTATTATAAAAAATAATTAAATAGATTTTATCTTGTTTCCAATCGCCACGTAGTGGATAGAGGGCTAGGTGGTGAGGATTCTTTTAAAATCTAAAAACAATATTCTATTCTGTTTTTGGTTGTGAAGTATCCTGTTTTTGTTTTCTTTTTTGTGTTATAGATGGAAAAAATATTTTATAATCCTGATTTGTTCCAATTAAAGATGCAATAACAAGATGTTTTAATCTTAAATACTCATTTTCAAAATACTCTTTTGCTTTATCTTTTGATAATTTTAATAGTTTTTTATTTCCAACTAAATCACCTGAAGAGATTATTTCATTTAGTAAAGTTTTTGCTTCAATTAATCTTGTTTTATATTGTTCAATATTTTCATCCTGTTTTGTTTCATTTGTTGTAAGCATTATATCAATAATATCTCTCATTCTATTAATATCTGACTTTAAATTATATGTTTTATCAGAACCAAAAAAGAGACTTATTCTTTTTTTATCTTTTTTAATTTTAAAAACATTATAGATAATTGATAAGACTTCAACAGATTTTTTAATTGCAATCTCTTTCTCCTCTTTTAAAGCCTTTATCTCTGTTGTATTTTTAGAGAGTGGTGATGATGCCTCATAATATTTTTTCTCAGCATCTTTAACAATCTCAAACTGTTCTAAAACATAGTTAGGAAAATCTTTTTTCTCTGTTAACATTTTACTAAAATTCGCAACTCTTGTATTAATGTTATCTGTCATAACTCCTCCAAAAAAAATAGAAAAATAAAAGTTTGTATTATAAAAAATCTATTGAACAACTAAATATAGTTTAATCGATATCGAAAAAAAATCAAGAAAAAAGTAACTATTAAACTATATTTGAAATTTTAAAGAAAAAAATATTTTTTTCTTTTCCCCTCACCCCCTAACCCCCTCTCCACTACGTGGAGAGGGGGAATTTAATCTTTTTATATTTTTTAAATTAAATAAAATTAAAAACTATTTTTCTTGTTCTTTTTTTTAGTAAATAAAACTAGCATTTTACCTACTTTTTAACTCCATCTCCAAATCTTTTTAAGCCCCTCGCCCTTCGGGAGAGGGGTTGGGGTGAGGGGCTAATAGGATTTAGGGTAGGGATTCTTTTAAAATTTAAAAAAAATAGCTAAAACAAGTTTCTGCTGAATAGTTACAACTATTTTATTTTTAATTTTTTAAGTTTGCTTTGTAGAGTTGTTGGGGGGATATTTAAAAGTTTTGCAGCACCATCTTCACCATATATTTTCCATTTTGTATACTCCATAACCTTTTTTAAATATTTTTCAATAACCTCATCTAATGAAAGAATATTATTAGTTTCAAAATCGATTCCATCATCAATATTATCTTTTAAAATATTTTTTGATGTTGATATTAACTCTTTAAATGGGAGTGTTAAAGAGTTTGAATCACTTAAAATAACACTTCTTTCAATTAAATTCTCTAACTCTCTTATATTTCCATAAAATGGGTAGTTTAAAAGTAGTTCAATACCTTTTTCAGGAATCTCAGTTATGTTTTTTCCCATTATTGTTGAGTATTTTTTTACAAAATGCTTACAAAGAGGAATAATATCATCTTTTCTCTCTCTTAATGGTGGAAGATAAAGTGGAAACACATTTAATCTATAGTATAAATCTGCTCGAAAACTATTTTTTTCAACCTCTTTTTTCAAATCTTTGTTTGTTGCTGCAATAACTCTTACATCAACACGAATTGTTTTATTTCCACCAACTCTCTCAAGCTCACGCTCCTGCAAAACTCGTAAAAGTTTTATTTGAACATCATGAGATATCTCTCCAATCTCATCAAGAAAAATTGTTCCCTTATCTGCAAGCTCAAACTTACCAATTTTTCTATCAATTGCACCTGTAAAAGCCCCTTTTTCATGCCCAAAAAGTTCTGAAGTTATAAGTGATTCACTAAGTGCTGCACAGTTAATTTTTACAAAAATCTCTTTACTTCTTGAGCTTTTTTGGTGAATTGCTCTTGCTATTAACTCTTTTCCTGCACCAGTTTCACCCTGAATTAACACTGTTGCATTTGTTGGAGCAACTTTTTTAATCTCATCTAAAAGATTTTTCAGTGGTTTTGACTCTCCAACAATCTCTGAAAAATCTTTATCAATCTCAAGAGATAGATAACTACTTTTCTCTTCAAAACGCTGTTTATCATGAGATAGTTGAGTTATATTTATTGAGTTATATAGACCTATTTTTAAAATATCAAAAAGTTCAGCTAAAAATCCTCTCTCTTTTTGAGAAAAAACAGATTTTTTCTGTTTTCCTAAAATAAAAACTCCAAGAGATAGATTTTGATATGATAGTGGAGTAATAGTTTGATAGTGTGAACCATTTTTTCTGAAAAAATATAGCTCCTCATAGGATGAATCAGATAAAAAATCTGAATCAACAAAGTTTAAACCATTTTGAGAATTTGAGTAGTTGCTATAGTTAAGAGATGTAAACCATTTTGATTTATGAATTGTCTCAAAAATATCAAATCTCTCAATATTTAAACCACTATCAGAGATATATATCATTTTAAGTTTATCTTTTTGTCTTGAAAGTAGATTAAATGATAAACTATTTATATCAAATGTTTTTGATATAATAGGGTATAGTTTCTCAATTATCTCCTCAATTTTTGTTGTTTGAGATACTAATCTTGCAACATTTAAAAGAGTTTGAAACTCACTATTTCTCTCTTGAATAATTTTAGTCTGTTTTGTAACCTCTTTTTGAAGCTGTGTTACAAACTCATTTTTAATTTGAAAAGACTCCTCGAGTAATCTGTTTTGCTCTTTTAATCTCATAATCAATCTACTTTTTTCAACAAGTGCTGCTAAAGGTGTTGCAACTGTTTGAAGAAAATCTATATGAGACTCATTAAAAATATTTTTTATATTTGAAGAGAAAAATATAACCCCAATAGTTTCACCACCTGTTTTTAGTGGCAAAGTTAAACTAGATTTAATTCCCTCCATTAAAATAAGTTTTGTGGATTCTGAATTTGATTTTTTCTCATAATAGCTCTCTAAATCATTAATAATTCTTGCTTTATTTGATTGAATAATCTCATTTAAAGAGCTATTTTTTAGTTCAACTTTATATCCACTCTCTAAAAATATTTTTTCAGAATCACTTCTATTTGCAATCGCCTGAATCTCTTTTGAATCATTTAAAATAATTGCAATTCCAACTCTTGTACAGGGAATAAAATCTTTTATTTTTATATAAAGATTATCAAAAAAATCTAAAAAATTGTTGCAGCTTTGCAAACTTAGCACCATCTCATTAATAAAATCAAACTCTTTACTCATATAAACTCTCAAATATTATAAAATTAAATTAGAACAAAATATTATAGCATAAATTTTTTTAAAAACTGTTTTTTTCTTTCTCCTTTGTTAAGTTATTTTCTTTTTCTTTATTTTAACTCCAATAATTTAATCTTTTTTCTCTTTTTAGTAAATAAATTCAGGATTTTATTTACTTTTTAACTCCCTTTCCAAATCTTTTTAAGCCCCTCGCCCTTCGGGAGAGGGGTTGGGGTGAGGGGCTAATAGGATTTAGGGTGGGGGGAATCTTTTAAAATATAAAAACAAAATATTAATTGTCAGTTTTCTCAATTTTTCTCATTTTTTAATGATATTATTGATAAAACAATAGAAAAAATTGTGTATGCAAGAAAAATATAGAATCCTGAACCAAAACTAGAGTGATTTGTGTTTATTGTAACCTGTGTATTATCAATAGATTTTAATGAGCTCATCTGGTCTGAAATAATTGAGCCATAACTAAGAGTTGAGAAGAATATTGAGACAACAAAAACATCTGCCATTGACCATTTACCAATAGATTTAACAATTTTCTCTAAAAAATTTAGTTTTTTAACAAATATCAAAAAAATAAGTGATAAAGTTTTAAAAAGAGGAAACACAACGCTAAAAGATGTGATAAAAATAGCAATAATTGGGTTTTGATTCCATAAAACAGTTGCAACATCAATAATAGATTTAATTCTATAGTATAACATCTCATTAGTAAAATTGATTGGCTCACCAAGAAGATAAAAACTCATATCCTCTATTTTAGCAATAATCTCTATCATTGGTAAAGTTACACCTAAAAACAGAAGAACTAAAGAGTATGCAATATATATTGCGAAAACTATTTTTCCTTTCACAAAAAATGATGAGACTAAAAATATTAAAAATATAGTTGCAAAAGAGATATAAAGATATTGAAGAGAGTTTTTTGAATCAAGAATAAGAGGTTTTATATTCTCTTTTGGTTCACAAATTGGTGTAAAATTTCTTGACTCTTTTTCAGAATGAATTATATTGTGAGCATTTTTTCTGATAGTTGACTCAATCATTTTTTTAATTTGCTCTCTATGTTTATCTATTTTAGTGTGTAAAAACTGTTTTCCCTCATCTAAAATAAAATCAATCACAGCGATTTTTCCTTTCTCTGTTGCAGTTTTTATAAAACCGATAGATTTTGATAAAATCGAGCTATGATTACTACTCCACAAAGGTTTTTTTCTATCACTCTCTGTTGAGTCTTGATATATTTTTTCAATAAATTTTAGTATCTCATCGGAGATATTTGCAATATTAAGTTTATCAAATTTTTTCTCAATTATCTGAAGAAACTTACATTTCCACTCAGTTGGATTAAAAAGACCACTTTTTATATCATACTGATTTGCATAACTCTCTTTCTGTTTTGTAATAGAGTTCTCAATTTTAAAAATATTTATTGCTAAAAATATTGAAACAGCAAGTGCAGCTAAAAGAGTAATATATTTCATGTTTTTTCCTAAAAATCTCCCAAAATATTCTCAACAATATGATAAGTTAACACACTATTTTCATCTTCAATAAGGCAGGCATCAACTCTAATATCAAAATATCCATATTTTGGGTATTTTGTCAAAAGGAATCTAATTGATTTCTCTATGTTTTTCAATTTATTTTTTGTGATGGATTGAAAAATCGATATATCTGTTTTTTTTCTATATTTAACCTCAACGATGCTTAAAAGATTATCTTTTTTCATCACAAGGTCTAATTCTCCATAAGGTGTATAGAAATTTTTAAAAACTATTTGAAATCCTAAATTCTCAAGATAGTTTTGAGCTTTTTCCTCGAAACTATTTCCAACAACTCTTTTGTTCTCTTCCATTTCTATTCCTACAAATATTTTACAAATATTTAAAATCTATTAGATATCTATTTTTTACAACTAAAAACTATAAATATCAATAAAATTATAAATATTTTTATATTTTTCATAACTATTCAGCGGAATTTAAAATTTAGATAAAAAAATATCTTTTCTTCCACTCTTTTTTCTATTTTTCTTTATTTTAACTCTAATCTCCCTCACCCCCTAGCCCCCTCTCCACTACTTGGAGATGGGGAATTTGACTTTATTGTTTTTTAATTAATTATAATTAAAAACTTATA
>JAFGXH010000080.1 GCA_016936735.1 bacterium | reverse complement strand
TAAGATATATTAAAAAATTAATATTTTTTGAAATATTAATTTATAACTATTGTTATTTAACTATTACTTTTTTGAGGTATTATGAGAACATTAATTGTACACTATACATTAAGAGACACACTATCAAACACAAAAAAAATTATGTCAATGTTTGCAGATAAAGTTAAAGGTGAGTTAGATTGGTTGGATTTAGGACATGATTTTCCAGACTATTTTACAGAGGAGAATCTTGGTGCATATATGAAAAGAAACTATATGAAGCAGGAGTTAACAACTGAAGAGAAAAAATCTATTGAAAAAATGGATAAAATGACAGAACAAATCAAAAAAGCAGATGTAGTTCTTCTTGCATTTCCTTTATATAATTTCTCAATGCCAGGTGCTGTTAAATCTTGGTTTGACTCAATCCTTCAAAAAGGGGAGACTTGGGATATGGGAGGTAATGGTTATATTGGATTAATGAAAGATAAAAAAGCACTGATTTTTATGACTAGTGGTGGAGTCTATTCAGGAGCAATGAAGGCTTGGGAACATGGATTATCACTCTCTGAAACACTATTTAAATTTATGGGATTCTCAGAAATTGAGACTTTTCATGCAGAGGGTTTGGCTTTTGGAGAACCAAAAATCTCTGAAGAGTTTAAAAAAGCGGAAGAAAAAATCAATCTACTTACAGAAAAATGGTATAAATAATATACAAAAAACAATCTATAAAATTTAACTTTTACATATCTTTTAAGAAAAAAGAGATAAAATATAAAAAATTATTGTGACTATTCTAATTTTTTGATTATAAATACTATTTTGATTAGAAATATAGCTCTTTATTAAAATGATTTAAATCCGATAAAAATATAATAGAGATATTATCTATTAACAAAAGTTTTGTAAATATTTCGATAATCTCTTTATAAAAATGGTTACTATTTGAATTGATGATTATAATTAGATATTAATATATTGAGAGTTGTTATGTGTTTCAAAACGATTTCAATAATACTCATTCTGTTTTTAAGTCATTTATCAATTATTATATTTTTTATTAAATTACTAAAAAAAGAGATTGATTTAAGAAAAAATACTGAAAATAAACTATATAATGAAATAGATGAGAAAATTGATATTATAAAAAAAATAGTTGCATCAGAGAAATATCTTAAAGAGCTTATGACTATTATTGAATATAGCCCAATAAGTATTGTAATTACTGATAGTGAAAATGTTATAAGATATGGAAATAGCACAATGCTTCAATTAACAGGTTATTCTAAAGAGGAGATTATTGGCAAAACTCCAAATATTTTTAAATCAGATTATCACTCCAAAGAGTTTTATGAAAAAATGTGGAGTGATTTAAAATTGGGAAAAGAGTGGAGAGGTGAATTTAAAAATCTTAAGAAAGATGGTAGTTTTTATTGGGAAAGAGCAATTATTATTCCTGTAAAAGATGAATTAGGAAGAGTTTATAGATTTTTAGCATTAAAAGAGGATATCTCAGAGCAAAAGAGATATATGGAACAACTCTATTTTCAGGCAGAACGAGATTCATTAACAGGAATTTATAATAGAAGAGCTGGATTAAATTTTCTTCAAGAGGAGATAGAGTGTTCAAAAAAATATGGAATGAAATTGTCAATATGTTTTTTAGATATTAATAATCTAAAAACTGTTAATGACTCTCTTGGACATGATTTTGGTGATGAAATGATAAAGAGGTTTGTAGATACTGTATCATTCTCTCTTAGAGAAGAGGATATTTTCTTTAGATTTGGAGGAGATGAGTTTATAGTTATCTTTAAATATTGTAATTTTGATAGTGCTGAAAAAATATGGCAAAGAGTAAAGTTAGAAATCAATTCTACCAATAAAACTATTGAAAAATACCAAATATCTGTTAGTCATGGTGTTGTTGAGTATGATTCTGAACTTTTTCAAAATATTGATGATTTTATTACAGAGGCAGATAAAAGAATGTATGCTGAAAAAAAAATCATAAAAGGATTAAAATAGTAGAAAAAATAGAGTTTTATAAGTTTAATTAATTATATTTTTATCAAATATTAACTTCTAAAAAAACACAAAAAAATCACTTCAGAAAATCGATTTTTATGATATAATTATTTAAATATTTTGGGGATATTTATGAAAATATTAATTTTATTAATATTAGCCTCAACACTTTATAGTGCTGAGTATATTATTAAATTTAGAGATTTTAATATCTCTGATATTGAAAATTATAAGAAAATTTACTCATTAAAAAAACATTTTTCAACATCAGATGAGACTCTTTTAATGTTAAAAGAGCGTGGAGAGAAATACTCTGGAGAGGAACTTGCTGATTTAAGAACATATTATCAGGGAGAGTTATCAATAACAAATTTAAAAACTTTAAAAAAAGACTCCAATATTGAGTTAATTTATGAAAAACCAATAATACAAAAACTTCCAACAACAACACCAAATTATGAGGCAAAACAGGGTTATCTTTTAGCTAACTCAACAAATGGTGGTGTTGATGCTAAATATGCTTGGAGTTTTCAAGGTGGAAAAGCTGAAGGTATAACTGTTGTTGATATTGAGTATGATTGGATTCTAGATCATGAAGACCTTCAACTTCAAAATGCAATACTTTATGATTCAAATGGTAAAAATCTTACAGGAACACCTATAATAGCAGAGGCAAATCCAGATATGGCAGATTCAAACTATCATGGAACAGCAGTTCTTGGAGAGATTGCAGGAAAAAATAATGGTTTTGGTGTAACTGGTTTAGCATATGAATCTGAAATAAAAGTTGTAAGTTCATATACAAGAGAGTATGGATTTTCTGTTGCAGATGCAATCATTCGTTCTATTCCTGTTTTAAAAAAGGGTTCTGTGATACTTTTAGAGGCTCAAACAACAAGAACAGAGGATAATGGAACAGGGAAATATATTCCAGTTGAGTACTATCAGGCTGAATTTGATGCAATTAAAACAGCAACTTCAAATGGAATGATTATTGTTGAGGCGGGAGGAAATGGAGATCAAAATCTTGATGACCAAACTCTTTTTGGAACTAAATTTCAAAAAAATGTGAGAGATAGTGGTGCAATAATTGTTGGAGCTGGAGCTCCTCCATCAGGGAATTATGGAACAGCACGTTCTAAACTATATTTCAGTAGTTATGGAAGCAGAGTTGATGTTCAGGCTTGGGGATTTGAAATCTATTCAACAGGTTATGGAGATATTTTTTATCCCTCATCAGATCCCAAAAGAAGTTATACAAAGGTTTTTGGTGGTACAAGTGGGGCAAGGTCCAATAATAACCTCAATATCTGCTCAAATTCAGGGAAGATATCAACAGATTCATGGAATGCCACTAAAAGCATCAGATATGAGAGCTATTTTAAGTAATACAGATTATTCATATCCGCAAACAGGCGATTTAACTAAACATATTGGACCATTTCCAAATATTAAGCTTATTTTTCAAAAATATTTTGGAGATACTGAATCCTGTATGAATATCTCTTGTGAATCTTGGGAGACCTGCTCTAATGGAGCATGTGTTACTCCTGCTGGTCGTTGTAATAGTGATTCTCAATGTGCATCAAATCAGGTTTGTTCATCTGATCACTACTGTAGAACCTCAAGCTCTGGAACAGGAGGAGTTTCAACAGGAACGGTAACAAATGGATGTTCTATATCAACTTCTCAATCTGCAATCAATCCATTTCTTTTGATGTTATCTGTTTTAGCCCTTTTTACAATGTTTATCAAAAGAAAAATTTCAAAATAATCAAATTATCTATTTATTTTTCTCTCTTTTTTTGTATACTACTATTGAATTTTTTAGGTTTTCTTAATGAAACAGGTACAAGATTACTATTTTAAACAGGCAAAAAAAGATAATTATGCAGCCCGTTCAGTTTACAAATTAAAAGAGATACAGGATAAAAAACATATTCTACACTCTGGACAAAAAATTTTAGAATTAGGTGCATATCCAGGCTCTTGGAGTCAATATGCCTCAAAAATTGTTGGATCAAGAGGTTTAGTATTAGGGGTTGATTTACAAAATAGAGTTGAAGAGATTGCAGATAATGCACCATTTGTTCATGGAGATGTTTTTGAACTAGATATTGAACTATATCATAGTTATGCAAAATATTTCTCTGGAATTATCTCTGATATGGCACCAAATACAACTGGAGATAAGTCAACAGATCATCTTCAAAGTGTTGGTTTGTGCGAAAAAGCCCTTTATCTATCTCTTGATTTAGTAAAAAAAGGTGGATTTCTTCTTGTTAAAATTTTTCAGGGTGGAGAGTTTCAACAATTTGTACTATTAATGCGTAAATATTATCAAAAAGTTGATATTATTAAACCAGATAGCTCAAGAAAGGAGAGTAAAGAGATTTTTATTCTTGGAACAAACAAAAAAGATCAGATAGCCAATTTTGTTGAAGAGATTCAAGAAGAGAGTGTTCAAGATAAAATAGATGATAATATATAATCAAATAGAAAAATAGATATAGCAGACCAAACAACAGATATTTTTACCATTTTACCAACATTTTCAGCAGTTTTTTCAGCTTTTAAACCAAAATAAGAGCTTATAATTGCTATTATTGCACCAAAAAAGGAGACTTTAATCAAACCAAAACTTAAATCATCAAAAAGAATATTTGAGTGAAAAGAGTCTAAAAAACTGTTAATTGAGATATCTAAAAGCAACCAAGATGAGAATATTCCTGATAAAATAACAAAAATATTAGAGAGAAATGTTAAAACAGTGATCATAATAACCATTGAGATAAATCTAGGAACAACCATATATGCAATAGGTGATATGTCAAGTAGAAATAGTGTGTCAATCTGTTTTGATATTTTCATATGTCCCAGTTGAGCAGAGTTCCAAGCTCCGATTCGACCAGAAAACATCACCCCAGCCATTAGTGGAGCAATCTCTCTAAAAGAGAAAAATCCAACACTCCAACCCATAATTCCACCCATTTGAAACTCTCTAACATAAAAACCAGTCTGAATAACCATAATACTTCCAACAAATACCCCTGTTAAAAGTATAATAGGCATTGAACCAACTCCAACATCAAAAAGATCATTATAAACTCTTTTTCTATCTGTTTTAAAAAATTCTTTTAACACAGAGAAAAAAAGCATAAAAATTCCCCCAATTGATGAGATAAAAAATATTGTCTCTTTTCCAATTAATGATATTGTATTAGTTATAATCAACTCTATATTCCTTTAATAAACAGTAATATTTTAATAAAAAATCTATTTATACTAAAAATATCACTTATAAATAGTTTACTTGCATCCACACAACTCAAATAATAAAATATCTATAACTTTCAGCGGGTTAAAACCTGCTGTTCATTTATTTATTTTAATGAACAGTGTATTTTAATGCACTGCAAGATATAAAAATTAATATTCTTTTATTTAGATATTTGCT
>JAFGXH010000079.1 GCA_016936735.1 bacterium | reverse complement strand
ATAAGTTAATTCTTTTATATAAAAATAGAGATAAGATAAATATCAGCAAAAAGATTAAAGCTGCAAACATTTACAATTTAATTAAATTTTTAAAAACAATTAATATAACTCCTAAATTAATCCTACAAACTTTTTTAAATTATTGCAAGTTTTTGAATCAATTTATTTAATATTTGATTTTTTTTATTGTATAGAGTATAAAATTTTTATTTTGAGGAGATTTTATGAAAAAATTATCTATTCTTTTTGTTATGTTATTTCTATTTGGGTGTCAAACCAAAGAGAAATTTTCAACTTTTTTAATTGAAACAACAGAGGGTAATATTAAAATTAAACTCTACAATGAAACCCCTAAACATAGAGACAACTTTATAAAGTTAGCAAATGAGAAATTTTATGAAAATATCCTATTTCATCGTGTAATAAAGGATTTTATGATTCAAACAGGAGATCCTGAATCTAAAAATGCAACACCAGAGCAACAGTTAGGGAAGGGTGGACCTGGATATACAATAGATGCTGAATTTAATCCAAATTTAATCCATAAAAGAGGTGCAATAGCAGCAGCAAGAATGCCTGATATGATGAATCCTGAAAAAAAATCTAGTGGTTCTCAATTTTATATTGTAACTGGTAAAAAATATAATGCTAAAGAGCTTGATGAGTTTGAAAAAAAATTAAAAATGTTTAAAAGAGATCAAAATTTCTCTCTTAAAGAGCATCAAAAAAAAGCCTATACAACAATTGGTGGTGTTCCTCATTTAGATAATGATTACACTGTTTTTGGAGAGGTTATAGAGGGAATGGATATTGTTGATAAAATATCAAATACAAAAACAAAACCTGGTGATAGACCACTCTCTGATATTAAAATAGTAAAAATAAAACAGCTATAATATATTTTAAAAAAAATAGGATCAAAATGTTTAAAATATATGTAATTACAGACTCTCAAAAATCTTTTGAAACAAACTATAATCGAATTTTAGAGATTGATAATTTAGAGATGGCTAATCAAATTGCAATTCAAATTCGTTTTCCAAATTTTGATGATAGAGATATTTTTGAGTTTTCAAAAAAACTAAAATCTACAACTAAAAATGTTAAACTATTCATTAATGAGGCGATTGATATCATGGAGATATTAAATCTGGATGGTGTTCATTTAAAAAGTCGCTCTGTTCCTATTGATAAGTTAAGAGAGTATTTTAAAAATCAGTATATTATTGGTAAATCTACACACTCTATTTCTGAAATTCAGGATACATTTTTTAAAGGTGGTGATTTTGTTACATTTGGACCAATATTTGATACATTTTCTAAAAGAGGAATGGGACAACCTTTAGGTGTAGATAGTTTAAAAAATGCTTTAAATATTGATGAAAAAATAGCTATATTTCCTTTGGGAGGTATAAGTGAGAGTAATATTCAGTTAATAAAAGAGACAAGTTCAAAATATTTAGCAGGAATCGGTATGTTTTTTTCAGAACCTATATCTAAAGTTGAATCAATTATATCCGATTTTCTAAAAAATTAGACATTGTATAAAACCCATTGTTTTGATTTACCAACCATAAAGCTGCATCAACAGCACCTTTTGCAAAAACATCTCTTGAAAATGCTCTATGAGATAGAGAAATCTCTTCGAATTGGTCTCCAACTCTAATTTGATGCTCTCCAAAAACACCACCAAGCCTTATTGAATGTAGTGTTATCTCATCTTTTTTCTTAGGTTCAAATCCATGTCGCCCATATTTTACTGTAAAGTTACTATTTTTATTTATTGCATCAAAAAGTTTTAATGCTGTTCCAGATGGGGAATCTTTTTTATGAATATGATGAGTCTCTACTATTTCAACATCATAATCAGATATCTCATCTGCAAGTTTTTTTAGTAATCCAGATAGAATATGAATACCAACACTCATATTCGAGTCATAAAATATTGGAATCTCCTCAGATAATTTTTTCAAATATTCAACTGTCCCTTGAGGCAATCCAGTAACACCAGTTAAATATGGTATTTTTCTCTCTTTGGCTATGTTTGAGTTTATTAAAACTCCATCTATTGAGGAGAAATCAACAATAACATCTCCAGCTTTAAAAGCAAAATTATCAATAGTTTTAGAATCTTTTTCTGAATCTGTTATTAAATCAAAACCATCAAACTCTACACCTTTATTTATAACATATTTTTTAATTGCCTCTCCCATTCTTCCCTGTACTCCAGCAATAATAACTCTTGTCATAAAGCTCCTTATATAAAAAAAAACAGTTTATAATACAGTAAAAATATCTTAAATCCAATTTATATTTATATTTTTTGTGGTTATTTTATAATTATATCAAATAGTTTCATCTTTTATATCTTTATTTTTGGGTCGGGAACAAAAATTTTTCTTCCCTCCAGATTTTTCTTAAAATCAAATAATCTTGAATTCATACCTAAATGTTTTGTGATATAATCTCTTTATTATAAAAATCATTATAATAATATAAGTATCTAATATTTTTATTGAAATAGTAATAAATTTATTAAAAGTATAGAACGCAAAAAGTTCCAAAACAGAAAAATAGTTAAAAGTACGCAACGCAAAAAGTTCCCAAGTAGAAAAATAGTTAAAAGTACGCAACGCAAATAGTTCCCAAACAGAAAAATAGTTAAAAGTATGCAACGCAAAAAGTTCCAAAGAAGAAAAATAGTTAAAAGTATGCAACGCAAAAAGTTCCCAAGCAGAAAAATAGTTAAAAGTACGCAACGCAAAGAGTTCCCAAGTAGAAAAATAGTTAAAAGTACGTAACGCAAAAAGTTCCAGAACAGAAAAATAGTTAAAAGTACGCAACGCAAAAGATACAAAATATATATATAGTATCAAATATCCATAACTCTCTAGCCCCATCTTACTCGCACCATAAAAATGCTTTAGCATTTTTATGGAACCAGCTTCTACGTGGCGATGGGGAACAAGATAAAAATGTATTTAATTATTTTTTATTCTCCAATATCCCTCACCCCCTAGCCCCCTCTCCACTACTTGGCGAGGGGGAATTTAATCTTTTTTCTTTTTAGTAAATAAATTTAAGACTTTATTTACTTCTTCAAGTCCCTCTCCACGTAGTGGGGAGGGATTTAGGGTGGGGGT
>JAFGXH010000078.1 GCA_016936735.1 bacterium | reverse complement strand
TTTACTTTTTTATATTTTTATTTTAGATTATATTTTTATTTTGTGGGGATTTTTATGAATTTAGTTCAGGCAGGATATAATATATTAACAATATTATCAATAGCAGATGGAGTTGTTGATGATTCTGAAAAAAAAATAATTGTTGATTTTATTGAGAAAAATTATGAGGGAAAATTTGATATTGAGGCTGAGGATCAATATCTTCAAAATTTAGTAAGAGATAAAAGAGTTGAAGAGCGTTTAACAGAGGCTGTTAAATATTTTAAAGATGTTGTCTGTATGGATAATCGTTATAAAATGTTACATTTTGCATTTGATTTAATTGTTGCAGATGGAGATGTATCTGATGAAGAGTCAGAGCTTTTCTCTATTATTGGAAATCATTGGGAGGTTGATATGGATCTTTTTTTTCAACAAAAAAGAGAGGAGATTCTAACAGGAAAATACAAACCACATGAAAAGCTTGATCCAAACTGTATTGTTTGATCTTTTTAAAATAAATAACTAATCAATATCCTCTGCAATACTATTTAACAGCTCTTTTATATAATCAAGATACTCTAAAGCCTCTTCAAGAAAATAGAGACGTAAGCTCTCACTTTCATATATAAATTCAATATAGTTTGTTCCTTTTGGAAAAAAACCAAGTTTTTTATCAAAATCCTCAAGTTGGTCTTTCTCTAAGATAGATATATTTATCTCTTTTACTGTTGATAAAGAGAAGATTTTATCAACATCAAGAGGTTCTCCATGAACATTAAATATTGCTTCAGAATCGGCCTCAATTAAAAGCATCATATCAGCTTCACTACAGCTTGAGTAATGAACCTCTTTTGTTTTAGTATCAATTGTGAAAAAATAGTTTTCATCTTTTAACTCATCAACCTCTTCATATGATTTTAAAAACTCACCTGTTTTTAAATCAACATAACGATATTGATATTTTCCAGGATAGAGATAGAATACTCTAGCCATATAATCACTTCCTAAAACCTCAATGTCCTCTGATAAAAGCTGATTTTTCTCCTTTTGCCAATCATTAAAATCTCCAGATATTGCAATATCATCCCCCTTTTTATAAAGAAAAATAGTTTTAAAAGTTGGAAAATAGTTAAAAGGTAACTCAAATAAAACCTCATCAATCTGAAAAATCATAAAAACCTCTTCAACATTGTTAATAAATATATTCTATAAAAAAATTACATACATGTCCAGATTTTTCATCATTTAGATTAATATTTATAATATGTTGAAAATTTATTGACAAAACTTTATATTTTTTCTATATTTTAGCATTATCGGGGGAAAAATGGGACATATACCTAAAGTTATCTCAATTACAAGCGGAAAAGGGGGAGTTGGAAAGACCAATCTCTCTGTTAATATTGCTCTAAAAATTCAGGAGCGTGGAAATAGAGTTTTAATATTGGATGCTGATCTTGGCTTAGCTAATGTCAATGTCTTATTTAATATCACTACAAAAAAAAATATTAATGATTTAGTATCAGGAAAAGCCTCAATTGAAGAGATTCTTGTTGAAGGTCCTGGTGGAGTTCATATTCTTCCTGCCTCAAGTGGAATATTCTCATCAATAAATCTATCAGATCAAGACCATATGAGACTTATTGGATATCTTGAAAGCCTGAATGATAAATTTGACTATATAATAATAGATACAGCAGCTGGAATTGGTGGTGATGTTCTTTTCTTTAACTCAATCTCTCATTTTGTAACTGTTGTTGTTACACAAGAACCAACATCTATAACAGATGCCTATGCTGTTATAAAAGTTTTAAATAAAGAGAGCAAAATAAAAGATTTTAAAATTATTATAAATCAAGTTGCCTCTTCAACAGAGGGAAAAATGATTTATAACTCTCTTTATAAGGTGGCATCACAATTTCTGAATGTCTCTTTAGAGTATTTAGGTCATGTTGTTTCTGATAAAATAATGACAAAATCTGTTTTGGCTCAAATTCCAGTAACAATATACTCTCCACAAGCTCCTGTATCTTTATGTATAGATAGTATTGCAAATAGAATGCTTGATCGATTTAATAAGATACCACAAACAGGGAATGTTCAGCTCTTTTGGGAAAAAATGGTTAAAGATGCAAATTTTTAGGGTGATTTATGCAGATTTCTGAAAAAGAGCTTATTGAAAAATATATCCCAATGGTTCGTAGAGTTGCAACAAAGATATTCTCAAAAATTCCAGATAAAGTGGAGTATCAAGAGCTTGTTTCTGCTGGAGTATTAGGATTAATTGAGGCTGCAATAAAGTATGATGTTCAGAAAAATGATGATTTTTTCTCTTTTGCTGAGTTTAGAGTTCGTGGTGCAATTCTTGATGATTTAAGGTCTAGGGATTTTATATCACGACAACAAAGGCAAAGATTTAAAGCATTTGAACAGGAGCGGTTAAAATTTGAGTCTCAAGAGGGACGAAGATTATCTATTGAGGAGTTTGCTCAACTATCTGGAATCTCTTTAGAGGAGTTACAAAAAACATATTTGAATGTTGAATCATCACATCATTCAGAGATAAATGAGAACTATCATACAAGAAAAGATAGTACTGCTATTATAGACCCCTTTGATATATTTTCTGAATCAAACTCTCACTCTCCAATGAAAAAACTTTTTTTTAAAGAGATGAGAGGACATCTAATAACATCTTTAAAAAATCTACCAGAAAGAAATCAACTAATTCTTTCTCTATACTATCAGGAAAATCTTAATTTTAAAGAGATTGGGCTTGTTTTAGATTTAACAGAATCAAGAGTATCTCAGCTTCATAAACAATCAATAAAACTATTAAAAGAGGCTATGCAAAAAGAGTTTTCTGAAAATAACTAAAATTCTATTCACTAAAAATCTAATTATTGTGAAAAAGAGAGAGATTTTTTATTTTTAAAAATA